>CAIYHG010000159.1 GCA_903925975.1 uncultured Acidobacteriia bacterium
CGCCCCAGCTTTACTCGGAAACTGACGAATTGTTTTCTACTGCATCCAACCAGATTGTCAATGATCTGAGCTCGCCAATCACGCCCACCTGGTGAACGTACCGACGGCCGGCCTCGAAACTTGCGCCAACTTTCCGACAGCACCGCTTTACAGCGATTGGCTAGCCGGATGATTTCGATGAATTCGACCAGAACTTCGGTCTTGTTTATCGGCTGACTTTGTTTAGGTTACCAGACGATGAAGGGGTTGGCAAGCGGGAAGCGAACTTAATTCGGAATTTCTTCTTTCCCGATGCAGCCCAACGAGATGCGCCAAACTGCAGGGGCCCTTTCGAGCCCCCCTTTTTCTTGTTTGATGCTCGAATTCCTGAAAGGACTCAGCCCTTGCGCTCTTCCTGCCTTGTCTCCGGCCCAGCCCCGAGCTCCTGCCCTCCCCCCGCAAGGTATACCGTCCGCGTCGGGAACGGTATCGAAATCCCTTCCTGGCGGAAGCGGCGGAAGATGCGCTTACGCAGTTCGTGCCGAACGCGGAACTGGCTGGCGAATTCAGCCACTTGAAAGCTCACCGTAAATCCAAGAAACGAATCGCCGAACCCAGGGTCGAGCATCACCGAAGGGGCCGGCTCTGGAAGCATCCCGGGGATCTCTCCCGCTCCCGCTGACGCCACCTCCTGCAGCACCCGCTCCACCTGGTCCAAGTCGGAATCGTAGCTCACGCCGACTTCGAGCGATGTAGACATCCGTTTTTCGGGGAGATGGAAGTTGGTCACAATGGCCTGCGCCAGCTTGGCGTTGGGCACCAGGATGAGGTTGTTGGACATCCCCCGAATCGTCGTGCTTCGCCAGCCGATGTCCGCGACGTACCCCTCCTCGCCCGAGTTCAGCTTGATATAGTCGGCCGGACGGATCTGCCCGGCAACCGCAACATAGAAGCCGGCGAACAAGTTGGAAAGCGTGTCCTGCAGCGCCAGGGCGACCGCCAAGCCGCCCACGCCCAACGCTGTCAGGATTGGCGTAATCCGTTGCAGCCGGTCTCCGAACAGCACCAGAATGCCCAGAATCAGCACGGCAATCTGCGCCAGATTCTGGGTCAGCGTCGTCACCGGCGCGGCAGACCCGGGTATCCGGGATCCATAGAAGCGAACCATGTCGCGCGCCAGGCGCATACCGGCCAGCGTCAGCGAAATAATCAGCAGGACCGCCAGCGTCTTGGAGCTGAAATCGGCTGCGTTCGGCGGCAGGTCCGAGGCTTGTACCGCCAGGTGCGCGGCCAAAATCAGGCCCCAGATCAGAGAGGGGCCGCGCAGCGCCTCGGCGAGGACTTGAGCCGACTGGCTCCCCGCGCGCGCCGTCCAGGCCCGCACCGCGCGCAGCAACACCCGCCGCACGATCCACGCGGCCACAAAGACCGCCCCGAAAATCGCCAGCGGCGCCAGCCACACGGCGGGGTCTGCCAGCACCCCGCTCCGGATTGCCTCAATCGCACCTCTCATAAGCATAAGAGTCTCACATCAAATCCTTTGCACGCACGCGTCCGTCGCCCCGTCAACCCTATGTGCGGATAGCGGCGCTCCTTCTCTGGCTGGCAACTGGCGGATTCCTGCTGGCCGCGGGGCCCTCGGCCGCGGACCTGTTCGCGCAAGGCCGCAAGGCCGAGAAGGCCGGACGCTTCGCCGAAGCCTATATCCTCTACTCGAATGCCGCAAGCCTGGCCCCCGGCAACATGGATTACTGGATGCGCAGCCAGGCCGTGCAATCGCGCGCCGCGCTCCAGGCAAAGCCACTCCCGGCCGCGGCGGTCACTGCCGAACCAACCGCAACCCCGGCAAGCGCCCTGCCTCCCGGCAATCCCCCGACGCTGAGCGACATTGCCGAGGCCCGCCGGCCACTGCCGCCGACGCAACTCCACGCCCTGCCCGGCCTGAGGGATTTTGACATCCAGGGGGACTCCACCAAGCTGTTCCAGGAGGTATCCCGGGCATTCGGGCTCGAGTGCATCTTCGACGCCGAGTACTCGCCGGGCGCTTCCCAGCGCTTTCAATTGCACGGCGTCGACTACCGCACCGCGCTGCACGGGCTGGAGGCGGTCACCAACTCATTCATCGTGCCTATCGCCGACCGGAAGTTTCTGGTTGCCAAGGATGACGCCGCCAAACGCAATGAGCTGGAGCCGGTGGTATCCGTCGAAGTCCACCTGCCCGAAACCCTCGATCCGAAGGACTTCACCGAGGCCATCACCGCCGTGCAGCAGGCCATGGCCCTGCAAAAGGTCCAGTGGGACACGCAGAACAACACGGTGATCATCAAAGATCGTATTTCGAAGGTGATTCCCGCGCGCGACATGTTCGAGAACTTCATGTTCCCGCCCGCGCAGGTCGTAGTCGAAGTCCAGTTGCTCGAAGTCAGCCGAAACGACGCGCTCACTTACGGCGTGGATCTGAAGGCGCAGTTTCCGCTCACCCCGCTCACCACCTGGCTCAACAACAAACCGTCGCTCCCCGGCGTCATCAATGGGCTGCTGGCCTTTGGCGGCGGGAAGTCGTTGATGGGCATCGGCATCATCAACGCGTCACTGGTGGCGAAGATGGAGGAGTCCTCGGGCGCCGTCCTGCAGAAATCGATGCTGCGGTCCCTCGAAGGGCAGCCGGCGAGTTTGCACGTGGGAGATCGCTTTCCCCTTCTTACCGCCGGGTATTTCGACATCTCGGGAGCGGTAACGCCGGGCACCATGGGCTTCATCCCATCATTCACCTTCGAGGACTTGGGATTGACCGTCAAGGTGACGCCCACCGTGAACAACCTCAAAGAGACCACCATGGATATCGAAGCTGAGTTCAAGGTTCTCTCCGGCGCGGGCGTCCAGGGCATGCCCATCATCTCGAATCGTTCGCTGAAATCGAGGGTGCGGCTCGGCTTCGGAGAATGGGCAGCGGTCGCAGGGCTCTTGAACGCGCAGGAAGCCCATACCATCACCGGCACGCCATGGCTCTCCGGTCTGCCTCTGATTGGGCCTCTATTCGGCGTGCGGGATAACAACCAGGGCCGTCAGCAGGTGCTGCTTCTGGTCCGGCCGCTGTTGCTGACGCCGCCGGCGAGTTCCATGCCCACGTGGTCTTTCTCCGTGGGCTCGGATAACAAGCCCATCACGCCGCTCTAATCAGCAGGCTTCCTGTTTCATCTTGCGCGCAATCAGGAATGCCAGTTCGAGCGACTGCTCGTAATTGAGGCGTGGGTCCACGTCGGATTCATAGGCCCGGCGCAGGTCCGTCTGCGACTGCCCGCGCGCGCCCCCGGTACATTCGGTCACATTCTCGCCTGTCAGTTCGAAGTGAACGCCGCCCAACCGGCCGCCCATCGCGTGGTGGATGTCGAAGGCCTGCTCCACCTCCGAGTACACGTCTTCGAAGCGCCGCGTCCTGATTCCGTCCTGCGTCACGCGCGTATTCCCGTGCATGCCGTCGCAGATCCACACCGGCGCGCCTCCCTCGGCCCGCACGGCCTCCACCAGCGCGGGAAGCGCGTCGGCGATGCGGTCCGCTCCGAACCGGTGAATCAGCGCCAGCCTGCCGGGCTGCCGCCGCGGATCTAGCACATCTAACCAGCGCTTCGCCGTTTCGCGGTCGCAGCCCGGCCCCACCTTGATTCCCACCGGGTTTTCGATTCCGCGCAGATATTCCATGTGGGCCCCGCCGGCTTCGTTCGTGCGCCGCCCGATCCACGGGAAGTGCGTAGACAGATTGAACCATCCCGGCCGGCGCGGGACGTGCCGCGTTTGGGCCGCCTCGTAGCCTAGGTGCAGGGCTTCGTGCGACGCGAAGAAATCGATGCGGTCGGTTTCGCCCGCGCGGACGTCCAGCACGTTCTCCATAAATCGAAGCGACTCGCGGATCACTTCGACCGTGCGATGGTACTCATGCGCCAGCGGCGAATCCGAAACCCAGTCCAGATCGAAGTACTCGGGGTGGTGCAGGTCGGCGAACCCGCCTTTCACCAGCGCGCGAATGAAGTTCAATGTGAGAGCGGCATGGCCGTAGCCGCGCAAAAGCCGGCCCGGATCGGCGGCGCGCGCTTCGGCCGAAAATTCCGCGCCGTTAATCAGGTCGCCGCGATAGGCGGGCAACTCGATTCCGTCGCGGGTTTCGAAATTCGACGATCGCGGCTTGGCGTACTGCCCGCCGAAGCGTCCCACGCGAATCACCGGCCGCTGGGCGCCTACCACCAGCACCAAGCTCATCTGCAGCAGAATCTTGAGCAGGTTCGCAATGCGCGTCGAAGTGCAGTCCACGAATCGTTCCGCGCAATCGCCGCCTTGCAGCACGAAACGCCGCCCTGCCGCCGCGTCCGCAAGTTGCTCTCTGAGAGAGATGACCTCCCAGCTTGTCACCAGCGGCGGTAACTGGCGCAACTCCGCCAGCGCCCGCTCCAGTGCGGCGGGGTCCGAGTAGACAGGCTGCTGCCCGGCCGGGAACCCGCCCCAGGAGTCCGGACTCCATGCCAGCGGCGAGACGGCTTCAGTATTCATGGGAGCCTCAGGTTAGCGCTCAGAGCTCACTTCTTGCCCTGCTCGCGGCGCTTGCGGGCCCATCCTTCCCGGTTCGCCTGCCGCGCGCGCCCGAACGCCAAGGCATCGGCCGGCACGGTCTGCGTGATTACCGACCCCGCCGCCGTATAGGCGCCGTCCCCAATTTCCAACGGCGCAACTAGCGTGGAATTACTGCCGATGAAAGCGCCTTTGCCGATGGACGTCGGGTGCTTGTGCACCCCATCGTAGTTGCAGGTGATCGTCCCCGCCCCGATGTTGGCTTTCGCGCCGATCGAAGCATCTCCAAGATAGGCCAGATGGTGGGCCTTTGCCCCGGCCCCTAACGCCGTCTTCTTCAACTCGACGAAATTTCCCACGTGCGCGCCTTCGCCCACTCGGTTCTCCATGCGCAACCGCGCGAAGGGGCCGACTACGGCATCCCGCTCCACAACGGACCGGCTCACCATCGTGAAAGGCCCAATTTCCACGCCTTCCGCGATCTCCGAATCCACGATGATGGAACACGCCCCCACCCTGCAGTTTTCTCCGATGACGGTCTTCCCCAGGATCTGCGCGAACGGCCCGATCACGCTGTCCTGCCCAATCGAGACCCCGGCGTCAATCGTTACCGTGTCCGGATTCTCGATGGTGACGCCTGCCAGCATCAAGTCGCGGCGCGTGCGTGTGCGCAAAATGCGGTCCACTTCCGCGAGTTCCAACCGCGTATTGATCCCCAGGGCTTCGCGCGCGTCCCCCAGCATGACGGCCTCAACCGAGTGGCCGGCGCGCGCCAGAATCTCGGCCATGTCGGTCAGGTAATATTCCTTGGCCGGGTTGTTGGGTTCAATCGAGCCGGCGTATTTCCAGAACAACTCGGCCTCGAAACAGTAGATCCCCATGTTGGCTTCGCGGATAGCCAGTTGCGCCGGGGTGGCGGCTTTCTGTTCCACGATAGCTTCCACGCGGCCCTGCGCGTCGCGTATCACGCGGCCGTATCCCGTCGGGTCGTCCATCATCGCGGTCAGCAGCGCGCAGGCGGCATTCCCCGAAGCCTGCTTCTCAACCAGCGCCGTCAGCGTTTCCGGGCGCAGCAACGGGCAATCGCCATAGAGGACCAACAGATGCCCCCCGATGCCCGCCAGCTCGTCCCTGCCGCACAGCAACGCATGCCCCGTGCCCTTCTGTTCGGCCTGCTCGATGAATCGGACCCTGCACGCTGCCGCTGCCTCGCGCACGTTCTCCGCCTGGTGGCCCACCACCACGAAAACTCTTTCGGGCGGCGCCAGTTTCAGGGCGGTTTCCAACACATGCTCGATCAAGGCTTTGCCGCCGGCGCGATGCAGCACCTTGGCCCGGCGTGACTTCATCCGCGTCCCCAGCCCGGCCGCGAGGATAACAACTGTAACGGGGCTTTCCATGTCTTTTATTATTGAACGTCGCGCGGCGCAATGCCGCTATCGAAACCGGCGAAACCTTCAGGCCCCGCCGTTCCTTCTGCGGCGGCCTTCCTGCGCCAGCTTCATCGCAGCCGCGGCGGTGGCGGCCGGGTCGTGCCGCACCTTGCCTTCATGATTCGCCAGATTGGCGGCGATTACTTTCAAGCCCATCTTGTGGAGCGCATCCACATCGCTCGCAACTGGCAGCGCCTCCTGCCTGGCGTACTTCTTCTTCATGGCGGAAGGAATGGGCTTCACGTTGATTACCGCGTAATCCAGCACCTTCCCTCCGGCGTGCCGGTGCAACGCGCGAACGTGGTCCGATGCGCTGAACTCCATGGTTTCGCCCGGCTGCCACATCAGGTTCACGAAATAGGCCTTCAGCGCCGGCGACGAGCGAACCGCGTCCGCCAGTCCCCCCACCAGAAGATTCGGCACGACGCTGGTGAACAAGGAGCCCGGTCCAAACGTGATCAAGTCCGCATCGGCGATCGCGCTGAGCGCAGCCGGTACGGCGGGCGCCTTGCGCGGAATGAGGCGGATCTGGCGAATCCTGCTGCGGCTGCGGCTGATGCGGGTTTCGCCCACCACCTTGGAGCCATTCGACAGCGTGGCTTCCAGTTCCACGTGAGCCGTGGTGGAGGGGTAGATCTTGCCCGCGATCTTTAGAACTTCCGATGACGCTTCGATGGCGTCCGAGAATTCGCCCATGATCTGCGTCAACGCCATCAGGAACAGGTTTCCGAAGTTGTGCCCTTTCAATCCCCGGCCCGCTTGAAACCGGTATTGGAACAGCCGCGCCAGCAGCGCCGAATCCTGGCTGAGCGCCACCATGCAGTTGCGGATATCGCCCGGCGGGAGGATGTCGAACTCCCGGCGCAGGCGCCCTGAACTGCCGCCGTCGTCCGTCACGGTCACAATCGCAGTGATTTCCACCGCGGGCGAGGGTCTTCCGGAAGGCTTACAGTAGGCTTTCAGCCCCTGCAAAAGAGCCGAAAGTCCGTTGCCACCGCCTATGGCGACGATCCGATAAGGTGAGCTGTCTTTCATCGGGACGTGAAGTCCGGTCGCGGGCGGCGCGCGCTCCGCTCAGCCCGTCTACCAGACTTTCTTCTCCGGAAAGAGCAGCGTATCAAACGGCGGGTGATTGGCCAAGTGCGTCAGGTCGGTGTCCTGCCGCGCAATGATGCGGTTCCGCGGCTCGAGCTCAATGGCCCGCTTGATGTTGTCGTGGGCCGCCAATAGGTTGCCTTCGAGTGCCTGCGCCACGCCCAGCGCGTAGTAGATATGATCCGCCGCCGGCGCCATGCGGAGCGCGATTTCCAGATGTTCCCGCGCAGCCCCTACGCTTCTCGCATTCATCAGGGCGATGCCGTAGTTGTAGTAGTCCTCGGCTGACGCCAATGCTACCGGCGTTTGCTGCAAGCGGCGGTCGCACATGGCGATATTCAGCCGCGCCCGCTGCGCCACGTCCCGCTCCGGACCTTCCGAGGCATTCACGAAGTACCCCCGCGCGTCTTTCAACTGCCGCGCGTGGAACAGCCTCATCCCGGCGTGAAACGCCGCCAGTTGCGATTCCGAATCCACGGGCCGCGCCGCGCCCAACCTCGATACGGATAGGGCTGCGCGCCCGCTTTCGGCGTTCTTGGGGCTCTTTGGTGACTGGGCTTCGGCCATTTGCTTGTCGGCGGTCTTGGATACGGAACTTCTCTTCTTTTCCGGCATTGCTGGCCAGCTCCGTTCCGCTGGCGGATAAGGCTTTATATCAGACGGCGGCCAACATCCGCAACCTCCCCCCGTAGGGCCTTACCCAAGACCCGCCTCTCTCAGGAAGCGGGCCGACTCCTCCGGCGGCGTGGGGTTGATGTAAAAACCCGTCCCCCATTCGAATCCAGCCACCTTGGTCAACCGGGGAATAATCTCAAGATGCCAATGATAATACGCCAGGTCCGGTTCCTGCACCGGCGCGCTGTGCACTACGAAATTGTAGGCGGGGCGTTCGAGCGCCCTGTCTATCTTACGCAACGCCGCGCGCAACACCCACGCCAGGTTCTGCAGCGTGGGCGCATCGGCATCCTCAAAGTGCGATTCATGCCGCTTCGGCACGATCCACGTTTCGAACGGGAAGCGCGGCGCGTAGGGTTCCAGCACCGTGAACCGGTCGGTTTCCATCACCAGCCGCGAGCCTTCGGCCGTCTCCTGCCGGACGATGTCGCAATAGATACATCTTTCCTTCAGGTCGTGATACAGCTTGGAGCCATCCACCTCTTCTTTCACCAGCCCTGGTATCACGGGCAGCGCGATGATCTGCGAATGGGGGTGCTCCAGCGATGCGCCGGAAACTTCTCCGTAATTGCGGAACAGAAGAATGTAACGGAAGCGGTGGTCGCGCTTAAGGTCGTTCACCCGCTCCTTGAACGCCCACAGCACTTCTTCGATCTGCCGCTCGGGCATGTCACACAGCGTGGCCCCGTGGTCCGGCGTCTCGATGATTACTTCGTGGGCGCCGATCCCGTTCATCTTGTCGTACATGCCCTCGCCCTGCCGGTCCAACTCGCCTTCTATGCCCAGCGCGGGGAATTTGTTGGGCACCACGCGCACGCGCCACCCCGGCTCGTTGCGCGCTCCGCTGTTTCGGTACGCCAGAATTTCGGGCGGCGTCCTGGCCTCGTTGCCGTAATCGAACGGGCAGATATGCGGCGCCGCGGGCGGGACGGACTGCCGGATGAAATCGCCCGGCCGCTTCGCGCGGTCGATTGAGATAATCACCCACCTTCCGGTAATCGGGTCTTTGCGCAGTTCAGGCAAGCCGGCACGTCCTCCGCGGTAACAAGTCTCTGGAGAAAACTGAATTATAGCGTGGCGGCGCTCAACTCCCGCTCCAGGCGCCGCGCTGCCACTCGATACGCGGAGGTTTTTCGAGCAGGATGCTCACGATATCGAAACGCGTTTGCTCCCATCGGGCGCCCGCCCGGCGCGCGTAATCGCGGGCCGCGCGCTCAACGCGCCGCTGCTTCTCAGCGTCCACCGCCCGGTCCGGCGCGCCGAAATCGGCGACCGCCCGCGTCTTCACTTCGATGAACACGAGCGATCCTTCGTGCCACGCCACCAGGTCGATTTCCCCGCCCCCGCCGGGAGGGCGGTAGTTCCGGGCCACTACGGTGCATCCCCGCTTTCGCAGGAACCGGTGCGCCATGTCCTCGCCGATGCGCCCGCTATTTCCGCCGAGCGCACGCCGCCGCATCCGGTCCGCCGCTTGATAGATCCAGCCGATCATGCCCTGTTTGCCGCCCTATTTCAGAACGCCGAACTCGAACTCCATCGCCTTCCCGCGCACCACGAAGCACAGGTAATATTCCCAGAACCGCCGGAAATGGGGAAACCTGTTCACCAGAAACTCGAACCCCAGCCACTTCCAGAACGTCAGCAGCTTCACGCGCACCGACAATTCCCGGAATCTCACGTTCGAGTAGTAGCCGAACCCGCCGTGCTTCTCGCCGAAAAACTTGAAGCTCAAGCTCGTCAGATGATTCTTGTGCGTGGGGTCGCAGAACGAACTGTGATCGGTGTAGTGCGGCGTCTCGATCCGCACCGTGCCCCCGGCGCGGGTCAGGCGGTGGAACTCCTCCATGGCGCGGATCACGTCCGTCAGGTGCTCGATCACGTGGATCGCGGTCACCCGCTCGAAGGAATCGTCGGCAAACGGATAAGGGAACCGGTCCAGATCCACCAGAACGTCGGCGCGGCTGGCGGGATTCCGGTCGATTCCGATGGAACCGGCTTGCTTCCGTATCCCACAGCCAACGTCGAGCGTTCTCATTCGCTATTTACCGCCTCTTCAACTCAATCTTCCAATGTCTCGCGCCCCTTGTGGGGCAGGCAATCCTGCCCAATGCCACTTAAATAAGAGGCAAGCTATTGATTCTGCTGCACACGGCTCGGTTCTCACGAAGAATGCCGCCCCCGATCTGCGCGGAGTTTCCCGAACTCAAATCCAGGCGACGCGAGTCATGTATCAACAAACCAG
>CAIYHG010000160.1 GCA_903925975.1 uncultured Acidobacteriia bacterium
CATCAAGGGCGTCGTGGACCAGGATGGAGCGGCCGGGCTTGTCCTTCGCCAGCAGGTCTTGCACCAGGGCCACGCGATCCTTGGCGAACGCGGCGTAGAGCGCAAGGCGCGCATTCGGCTCCTGCGCATCCCTGACGCGGTCGATTTCATCCGCGGTCAGAAAATCCACTTGCGCCGCAAGGGGCGCCGCCATCAGCAACAGGCAAAGCCATCGCCTCATTTCTTGTTCCCCTCCATCAGTCCCAGCAGCAGTTGGTCATGCACCTGCTGGATGCGCGGTTTGATCTTTTCGATCTCGGGCCGGTCGGCAACGCTCATGCTCCGCTCGAAGTCCTCGATCTGCCGCAGCAGATTGCGCGTGGCGATTTCGGCCCGCTTGAAATACTTCGGGCTGCGGCGCGGATCTTTGCCCGTATCCTTCAGGGATCTATCGGCTAGTTCGACGGATTCCAGAATCTCGGCGATGAACCCAACCACCTGGTTATCGTCGTCCTTCTCGTAGGCTTTGCGAGCCGCCTTCAGCGCCGCGTCGGCGTTGCTCAGCGCAAGATCCGAACGCTTCTCCAGGTTCGGCTCTTTCATCGCGGTCTTGAGATCCGCTCGCGCAGGCGCAGCCAGCGCCCACAGGGCGCAGAAGCCTATCACCGCGAAAGACAGACGCCGTCTCATTTATTGTCCAGTTCCCTCTGGAGGATGCGGATGCGTTGCCTGGCCTGAAATTCCTGGTCTGGGTTCTTGCCCTGGCTCAGCGCCGAAAACCTCTGGTACGCATCGAGCGCGGGCTTCTTCTGCCCCATCTTGTCTAAGATGATCGCACGGAAGAACCAGTTGCCGGCGCTATCCGCCCCGAGTTCGCGCGCCCGGTCGAAGGCGTTGAGCGCCGCCGGATACTGGCCTGCCAGATAGAGCGCCGCCGCCAGATCGTTCCATACCCCGGCATCCTGCGGACGCATCTCGGCCGCCCGCTGAAACTCGGCCGCTGCGGCCGGGAACCGCTTGGTATCGCGTAGAGCGCGGCCATAGGTCATGCGGAGTTCGAAATCGGAGCCCTTCTCCGCCACCGCCTGCTGCAGCAACGGCAACGCCTTATCCGGCTGGTGGTTCAGCACGTACGCCTTCGCCAGCAGGTCCCGGTTGGCCGCGCTGGCGTCTCCGCCGTAGGCCTGCTCCAGGCGGGTAACCGCCGCTCCGTACTCCCGCGATTCGAGCAACAGCAGGTTCAACTGCTGCTGGGCGCCCACGTTCCCGGGAAATTGCCGGTAGATGGCGATGGCCTCCGGCGCCTGCCCGTTGCGATCATAGATCGCCGCCAGTTCGAGCGGCGTTTCGCGATACTCGGGCCGCATTCCAGCGGCGGCGCGGTATTCGGGATCGGCCTCGGCAAGTTTACCCTCCCGCGCCAGCGCCCGGGCGTGGCCCAAGTGGGCTTCAGGCGATTTGGCATCGAGTTCAATCGCCCGCCGGAAACTCGCTTCCGCGCCCGGCGCGTCGCCTGACGCAAGCTGGGCTTCGGCTAAGTAAAGCCGCGGCCGAAATTCCTCTGGCTTCTGCTCCGCCGCCGCCTGCAACAAAGGCAGCGCCTCCGCCGGCTGGTCGCTCCCCAGCAGCACCATGCCGCCGTTCAACTGGGCCTCGTACAAACCGGGCTTCAGTTCGAGCGTCTTGCGGTATTCGGCCGCGGCTTCCGCATCGCGGTGCAGATACCCGTAAGCCAACGCCAGATTGAAATGGGAATAGTAATCGTTCGGAGCGGCGGCTATAGCTTGGGTGAATGCCGCCACGGCGGCGTCATACTTCCCTTCCTCGATCGCCTGCGAACCGATAACGACCGGATCGGACGCCTGCAAGAAGAAGAACGCCGCCATGATCGCCCACATACTAAGATTCTAGCGAAGCGCAGTGCGGCGCCACCCCCTGTTCCCCAGCGCACCCGAGTTTGCCGATGCCGCGGCTAACCGCATAACTCCCACCCGTCCCTTAACATGTGAAACCGCTGCTATTACGCCGCAGCGGCCCATCGACTTCGGAGAGTCACGGAGCTACCATACGGGGAAGCGCCCGCGGGACGCGTTGAGCGCCGCTCGACTTTTTCCGCCCCGGACCTTCAGCTGACTCGAATAGAAGAAGGGCCCGGGCGCCGGCAGAGGAAACAGCTACTAGCAGCACCGTTCATTGAAATTGTCATTAGGAGACTCGCTCTATGAAGAAGGTAGTCCTCATCGCTGTAGGGCTGGCAGCGCTTTGCGCCGCCCAACAGCCGCAAGCCCCGGCCGCGCCAGGGCGCGCTGCACAGGCGCAGGCGCCCGCGGCGCGAGAAGACGCGCTGGACCCCACGCCGATCGATCCGGCCGTGCAGGCGAATAACGACCTATTCCTCAACGACTGGAGGAACTCCACGCCCCGTACCATGTACGGCAAGCTCGTATTCCGCGACATTCTCACGAAGCTCGAAGGGACCGACCCGCAGCATCCCAAGAAGAAGGGCGCAGTTCTCCTGAATATCACGGCCATCAGCTACGCCATGCTCGACCCCGGCGCCGTTGCCGCGGGACGCGCGCAAAAAGGCGAACAGCAGGTCTTCTACTGTGACAAGGGCGCCGGGCAACTTACGGTCAATGCCAAGCCCTATGAAATCAAAGAAGGCATGGGCTTCACTTTTACTCCGGATTTCGATTTCAAGCTAACCTCCACCGGAAAAGTGCCGCTGAGTTTCTACGTTAGGACCGAGGCGCTTCCGGATAGCTACACGCCCAGCGCGAACATAACCGTGGTGAACCGCTTCGATGCCGATAGAAGAGTGGGCGCGCATTGGGTGCACATCAATAACGGCGGCCCCGCCGGATTCAGCCTGATCAATATCGCTCCCCGCACCGTCCCGCAGCCGCACAGCCATGCCAACGAAGAGATGTGGATCATGGTGAAGGGCGAATCGATTCTCTCGCTCGGGAAGAAGATCAGCCGCATGACCCCCGGCCAGGCGTATAAGATTCCTCCCACCGGACTTGCCGCGCACACCAACATCAACCTGGGCGACGAGCCCGTGCAGATGCTCTACCTCGGAACCAACCGGGGCGGACCGGCCCCGGCTCCGGCTGGCGCACAAGCAGCGCCGGGCGCTCAGGCAGCTCCGGGCGGACGCGGCGCGCAAGCCGCGCCGGCGGCTCAGCCAGAGGCAGCGAGGCAGGGCGGCGGGCAGGCCAGCCCGGATTACTCCCGCCTCGAAAACGGGACGATCAACCTCTCGACCGAGCACCTGATCGACATGTACATGAACAACTGGCGCGAATCGCATCCCAGAATGATGCACGGCAACCTCTACGTGCGGGATATGCTCACCGCGCTTGAGGGGCCCGATAACCTGAACCCGGCTAAGAAGGGCGCCTGCCTGGATAACGCCCAGGCCGTGAGTTATGCCATGCTCGAACCCGCCTCCTCGGCCCATAAGATCGACGGCGAGTTGAAGGGCATTCAGGAAGTATTGGTAGTCAACTCCGGCGCAGGGGTCATCACCTCGGGAGCGCAAAAGGTTGAGTTAGCTCCGGGAATGGCGTTCATCATCACGCCTGGGCTGGATTTCCGCCTGACCGCGACCGGCGATAAGTACATGACGTTCTACATGGTGAGCGAGAAACTGCCGCAGGGCTTCACGCCGAAGGCCGGCCTTCAGGTGGTGGATAACCGCACCAAGCCCGCGGTGACGAAGAACTGGGTTGAGATGGAACGCCCGTTGATCACCAAGGCCGACGGTCTGGCTCAGTACAGCGCCATCAATCAGATACAAATGGCGCCGATGACCATGGCTCGGGCCTACAGCGCCGCACAGGGCGTCGAAGAGGTCTGGATCTCGACCGACGCAACCGCGGACATGCTGTTCGGCAAGCAGCTGAGGAGCCTGCCCATGGGCGCCGCCTACCGCATCCCGCCCACTGGGATCACCGCGCAAGCGCCCATCAACGCCTCCACCAAGCCGATTCACTTGCTGAACTTGGTGAAGTAGAAGAGCAACTCAGCAGGAATGAGCGGGCGCGACGGTCAGGCCGTCGCGCCCGCATTTCTTGTCCGAAGCGTACGCTCACCCTTCCTTCGCAATCGCGCATTCCCGCGCATCCACCAACCGCGCCAGGGCGTCCGGCGCTACCAGCATTTGCAGGCCGCGAACGCCGGCGCTGACCGAGATCACGTCCCACAGAATGGCTGTTTCGTCCAGGTAGAAGGGGTATGGTTTCCGCGTGCCGAGCGGCGAGACGCCGCCGCGGATGTAGCCGGTCAGCCCCAGCACTTCCTTCACCGGAACCAGATCGACCTTCTTGTTGCCGCTGGCCGCGGCTAGGGCCTTGAGGTCCAATTCCGCATCGCCCGGAATACACGCCAGCAGAACGCCGGTGCGGTCGCCGCGCGCTACCAGCGTCTTGAAAACCTGCGCGGGGGGCATCCCTATGGCTTGGGCTACGTGCGGGGCGCTGAGGTCGCTCTCATCGACCTCATACTCCCGCAGTTGGTAAGAAACGCCGGCGCTCTCCAGCATCCGCACCGCGTTGGTCTTAGTCGCTTCCGGCTTCTTCCCCATGTCCTCCCGGCCGGGCTGCCTGTCACCACCCGTGCCGCATTACCGCCTCGCGCGCCAGCGAGATCACCGTGGGCGCCACGAGGCTCCTGTAGGTCGCCGTCCGCATGTGTACCACGGCGCGGTGCGTCCCCGCATTGAACGCGATCATCTCCTCGGCAGTCAGCATGCTGTCCAGGAACACCGGCATCCCGTAAAGGTTCCCGAATGGCGGCATCGCGCCGAGTTCGCAATCCGGAAAGAGCTTGGCGATTTCTTCCTCGGTGGCCATCCGCGCATGGGTGAGCCCCAAGACCAGACGGACCTCGTGAAAATCCACCAGCCTGTTCGCCGGAACCACCATCATATGGTATTCGTCGTCCCCGAAGACGACTACGGTTTTGGCCACTTCCCTTGCTGGCAAACGCTCGGCGGACGCAACCTCTCGCGCCGTGTAAGCCAGGGGGTGTTCGGTATGCGTGTATCCCGCGTGGTTTTGCTCCAGGAATACGCGCAGTCTTTCGACAAGCGGCATATGGGCCTCCGCTGACCAGATTGTACGCCCGTTGCGGCCGGATGGAACCCCGAATTTGTGGCAGGACCAACCCAGCGGCCAGCCCGGCGGCGGCACGCCCCCGGTTACTAAGCCCCGCCTGTGATCCCACTCTCTATGGTCGTCGCATCGACAAGTCCCCGGCAGCCGTAGAGAGCGGGCAGGACTTGCTCCGGCGCGAATCGCCTGCGGAGGCCGGCAACAAGCTCCGTCCCCGCGCGATAGGCCGGCAGGTACATCCGCCCGAGCAGGGGATGCCGCCCCCAGGCGCCCGAGAGCTTCTGCGCGCGTTCGGGCGAAACCAGAAACTCGTTCCGCAGCGCCGCTTCCACTTCCGGCTGCGGCACGCCTTCGCCCCAGGTGAGATATGACGATTGGTTCTTCGCGTCGTCTTGCAACAGCGCCAGCAGCAAGCCGATTTGCAGATCGGCATCGGGCAACTGATCTACTTCCGTGACGCCGTGGGCCATCAGGATGGCGTTATTGGCGATGCCCTCAAACAGCGCCGCCGCGCGCGTATTCATGGTGAGCACGGAGGCTTCGAAGCCCACCTGCCCGCGCACGTAGAGATCCTGAAGATAAGCGAACGTGGTGACGTGCCCGGGCACTACCTCATGGCTTACCAGTTGCAGAAACTCAGGATACGAGATCTGGAGTGACGCATTGATCTCATACGTCGCCTCGTATTCCGGCAGCCCGCCAGGCTTCCGCGCGCGCCCCAGGTAATTCATCGACCCTGAGAACCACGCATCCTTGATCGCCAGAAACTCGATATTCGCCCGTGGAACGCATGCCAGTTCGGGCGGCAGATAGGGGACCACGTTCTTTTCCGTCAGCCTGTCGAAGTAGGCGATGGCCGTGGCGCCCATGGCGCGGATCGACGCCATCGGAACGGTGTGCGCCTTGCGCCACGCATCCACCGCGTCGAGCAATTCCGGGCGGTTCTTCGACGGCCAGCCCGCCAGTGCCAGCAGCTCCGCCAACCGTTCGCGCTTCGCCGCGGGGTCCGATGGCTCAGGCGCGCGTCCCGTGGACGCCCGCACGCAACGCTCATAAGGAACAGGCTCGCCCTTCCCGATCATTTCCAGAGCCAGATCCCACATGGCCTCAAAACAGATCGCAAGCCCCGCCACGTACTGCCCGCGCAGCCCCTTGATCGCGGCGGCTTCCGCCTTCAAGGCGCGGATCGCGCCGCCCACATCCACGGCGTTCAGGTATTCCTCGATCAGCTTCGCGTCCGGCGTCTTCGCCGAAACCCCGCCGCTTTCACGCACGCGCGCGGCCAGCGGGTTCGTGTACGCCTCGGGCAGCGGCTCGTCGGAGAACCAGGAATCGGCGATGAACCGCCCCGTCCCCGACGCGCACATCACGTCTCCGCCCCACAGCGTATCGATGCCTAGAATGGCGTTTCCGGCTATCTCAACAAAGCGCCCGCTCATTGTTCCTCCCTGGTCTGCTTCAGAGACCTGACCCACAAGTAGATGCACAACCCCGCGAACAGGATGGCGGAAACCAATTGCGATGCGGCCTCGTTGCCGTAGAACGGTGTTTTGACCCAGTCTTCCGTGAAACCCGGAATCAGCCGGAACGCCGCCCCTAATACGCCGCCAAGCGCGCCGCCCGCCATCAGGCCCGAAGCGATGATCACGCCGCGTTCGCGGATTTGTTCGCCCTGCCGCCCCCCGGCCGCTTCGGCGCGTTTCCCAAGGAAGTGCGCCAGCGCCCCGCCCACCAGCGCGGGTGTATTTAGTTCGAGCGGGAGGTACATGCCCAGCGCGAAGATCAACGCCGGCACGCCCAGCATTTCCATGCAGACCGCAATCGCCCCGCCCGCCCCGAATAGAATGTAAGCCACCGGCTGCCGGCTCATGAAGCCTTCCACCAGCGCCTTCATGATGGAGGCCTGCGGCGAAGGCAGCACCACGCGTGGATCGCCCACGGCCGCATCGCCGAACTGGAATGCCTGAGCCAGCAGGATGATCGTGAGCGACACGGTAACAGCCGCCGCAAGCGCGCCCAGAAACTTCGCCTTTTCCTGCGCCGCCGGCGTGGACCCAAGCCAGTAGCCGGCCTTGAGATCCGTAATGGTTTGCCCGGAAACCGATAGCGCCGTGCACACCATTCCCGCGATGGCCATCACGAAGAACATGCCCGTGGTTCCCGAAAGCCCGAATTGCAGCAGCACCACGGAGGAAATGATGATGGTGAGCATCGTCATTCCCGAAACGGGGTTCCGCGCCGTGGTGGCGATGGCGTTGGCCGCAACCGACGTAAAGAAGAACGAGAACAGCAGCGTCAGCGCGAGCCCGATCAGCAGCACGATCACCGAAGTCTTCAGGCTAGCCATGAACGCCGCCACGCCTATGGCCGACAGAATCACGCCCAGGAGGATGGACATCACCGGAATATCGCGATCCGTGCGTTCCGTCCCGGCCGCCGCATCGGCGCCGCCGCGGAAGGTTCTGAGCGCCACGCCGAACGAGCCGGCCACGATCTTGAGCGACTTCAATATGCCGAAGATGCCCGCCGTGGCGATGGCGCCCACGCCGACAAACCGCACGTAATTGCGAAAGATCTGCGCCGCCGTCATTCCGGCAATCGGCACGGTTCCGGGGTATACGGCGGCGTCGGGAATGTGGCTGCCGATCATCCACACCAGCGGCACCAGCACGAAGTTCGAAAGCACGCCGCCCGCGCACAGGATCATCGAACTGCGCAGCCCCATCACATAGCCCAGCCCCAGAATGAAGCCGATGGCGTCGAAGCTGGCTACCACCCTCGCACGCTCCGTAAGCATGCGGGCGAAGCCGGTGAACTGGAAATCCACGTATTCCTTCCACACGTGGAAGGTGGTCACCAGGAAATCGTAAACGCCCGCGATGGCCGTCGCTTCGAGCAGCAACTTCGCCTGCGACCCGCCCTTTTCACCCGTCACCAGCACTTCAGTGATAGCGGTCGCTTCCGGATAGGGCAGCTTCCCGTGCATTTCGCGCACGAAATACCGCCGCAGCGGAATCAGAAACAATACGCCCAGGCAGGCCCCCGCAAGGCAAATGAGAATCATCTGCAACGGGTGCGGATCGAGTTTCAGCAGATACAGCGCCGGCAGCGTAAAGACCGCGCCCGCCACCACCGACCCCGCCATCCCGCCGAGTCCCGTGATGATCACGTTTTCGAGCAGGCTTGACCGCCGCGCGTACATGCGCGCCAGCCCGATGGCCAGAATCGAAATGGGAATCGCGGCCTCCATCACCTGGCCCACCTTCAACCCGGAATAGGCCGACGCGATGGTGAACACCACGCAGAAGAAGAGCCCCCACCACACCGAGCGGCCCGTCAGTTCGGGCAACGCAGCCGCGGCGGGCACCGTGGGCCGGTAGACCTCGCCCGGGGCCAACTCTTTGTAGGCGTTGTCAGGCAGCGTCTTGGCTGCCGTGGGAGTTGCGGACATAGCGGGCGTTACCTCCAGGAGGACAAGCGAAAAGGTATCGTACTACGTTTCAGGAGTTCGCGGCCCGGAAACACCCATCCCTGGGTGGGGGATGGTCAGGGACGGGTAAGAACGGGCGCAGATATAGAATTGACGCCGGATCTTCGGATGACGGCTACTCCTCGGCGATGTGAGGCCCCTTTAGGTCGGTGGAAGCCCCAAGCGAGGGCGGAGGGCATCCGCTACCGCTCCCTAGTCGGTCGCAGCTCCGAATGGCGCGGTGCGCATCAGGCCGCGACCGACTAGGGAGCGGTGCGCGAGCCGTCCAAGGGCCAGCCATTCTCCCCGCAGCGCATATTCTCCGCCTGCTCCGCGCTCTCAGGTTTTGACTCTAGGTCAAAATTGCTCCGCGTTTTACTCTGCGTCTCCGCGTCAAAGGAAAGCCGCCCAACGCCGAGTCTCCCTACTGCCCCCGCAGCGCCCACTCCAGTTGCTGCTTCCACTCCGGCGAAACTTGGAACATACCTTCGGGGTAGCGCCGGTATTGCAGCATCTTGCCGTAGATCTCGCCCTGCCTGCTTTGGTTCAGCGCCATCCCGGCCAGATATTGCAGCCTTAGGTTGCGGTCCCGGTTGATCTCCGCGCCCGCCAGCCACGGCTTCAGATCCGCCGCGCGGCCAGCATAGACGCCCAGCAACTCGTATAGGTTTTGAAACCCTACATCTTGCAGCGATTGCTTCACCGGCAGGTATGAGGCGTCGTCCAGCCGCTTGGCCGCCGCATCCACATCAAACGGCGCCGGGTTCGCGGCGCCCATCAGCACTAAGTCGTAGCCGCCGCCATCCAGTTCGTTCGCCCAAACTGACCCATCCGGAAACACCTCGAAGAACGTCGCGATCTCGCTCCGCACGGTGTCCATGTCGCTCTCGTAGAGCGGCACCCACTGCGTCACCAGTCCGCCGGGGTTCAGCTTGTTCTTCACCATCTCGAAGTACTCCTTCGAGTAGAGCGTGGCGCTCCCCTTCACGAACGGGTGGATCGGGTCGGAGGTGATGATGTCAAACTTCTCGGGCGAGGTCAGCACGAAGTGGCGCGCGTCGTCGAAGAAAACCTGCGTGCGCTTGTCGTCGAGCACGTTGTAGTGTTCCTTAGCGAAATACTTCTTGGCCGCCTGAGGAATCAGCGGCTCCATTTCGCAGATCACGATGCGCTCGATGCTCGGATACCGCGTAAACGTTCCCGAAGTCACGCCCGCGCCGAAGCCCACAATCAACACCGATTTCGGCTTCGGGTGCAGCAGCGCCGGCAAATGGCCCAGCATGCGCTGTAAACGCATGTCGAACGGTTCCGTGGATGCCTCCACTTTGCCGCTCACGTGAAATTGAATTCTGCCGTCATTCCAACGGGTGATGGCGATCGACGAATTGATGCCCTCCGCGGTAAACAGCACCTCGGAATAGCCCATGTTGGTGAGGATGCGCCGCCCATAAGCGATCAGTTCCGGCGGCACGTCGCGGACCTGAGTCGCGAGGAACCCCGCCACGCAAGCCGCAGCGGCCAGCCACGCCATAGGCGCCGTGCTTGGCGAACGCCGCGCCAGCGGCCCCAGCGCAATAATCCCGCTTACCAGTGAAAGACCGATCAGCGCCGCCTCGCAGAGCCGCGTCCCAATCGCCGGCACCAGAATCAAGCTGAAAGCCAGCGCCCCCAGAATTGCGCCCGCCGTGTTGGCCGCATACACGCGCCCCACGAGGCGCCCCGGGTCGCCGCGGCGCGCGGCAGCGGCCAGCGCCAGCGGAAAACTAGCGCCCCACAATAGCGCAGCCGGCAGAATGGCCCACATGCAGCGCGCGATATCGAGTTGAAACAGGTGCGCCAGGTTCGTCGTGAGGAACGGATTGATGGGCCAATACGGCAGCGAGCTCGATAGCTGCAACGCCGTCCACGCCACGCCGCCGGCCAGTAACATCTGGCACCAGCCCAGGGCTGCTCGCGGATTCTTGCTGCCACGCACCGCGATTGATCCGACCGCGCTCCCCGCCCCCAACCCGAACAAAAAGATTCCCAAAATAATTGAGAAAGTGTAGACCGTCGAGCCCAGCATCAGCCCGAGCAGCCGCGTCCACACCACTTCGGCGCCCAGCGCCGCCGCGCCCGAAAGCGCGATCACCACGTACACGGCCCTGTCACCCGAAACTTCCGCCGCGGTCTGCTCCGTTTCGCTCGCCGCCTCGTCCGGTCTATACGCGGTCATTCGCGCCAAAACGAAGCTGGCGGCCGCCACTACGGCGTTGATTGCCGCCGCCGCACACGTGGCCCAATAAATATCGGCCACGCGCAAAAGATAGAAGCCCGCCAGCAGGCACCCCACCACCGCGCCCGCCGTGTTCGCACCGTAAAGCAGCCCCATCCACGAAACGCCACGGTTGGACGTTTCCACCCAGCGCGACGCCGCCGGCAGCGAAGCGCCCATCAGCATAGTTGGCGGCAGCAGACAAATGCCGCACACCAGCGCGCGCAGCAGCGCCGACGGGAACCCGTGCCCCACCGCCGCAACGTAGATCCCGCCGATCAGCGGAATCACCGCCAGCGCCAGAAGTCCGCATACGCCCACGCCCGCTTCGATCACGCCATAGGCCTTCAGCGGGTGCCGCGCGCGCGACAAGAACTTCGGCAGCAGGATGCTGCCCAGGCACAACCCGCCCATGAACGTGGCAAGTAGCACGCCCAGCGATACGGCCGTCGAGCCGATCACCAGCCCCAACAGTTGGTACCAGACGATCTCGTAAATCAGAGCCGAGCATCCGCTCCCGGCAAACAGGAGCAACATAGCTGGCAGGTAGCGGCGCGACGCGCCTGCGGTACTCAAAGTGGTAGCGGGAGTCATGACGCGGTAAACGAGATGATAACGCACGGACGGCGCCCGCATTGCCTTTCGAAGCGCCCGGAGCTCCAGACGCCCGATTCCGCGCTAATCTCGTGGAATGACGCATAGCCAAGACAAACTCGCTTACCGGCTGTTTGCCGCCTCTCTGCTCCTCGTAGCCGCCGCGCTCACCCAGGCCTGCCGGACCGCGCCGGCCCTCAGCGCAGGAATCGACGTCGCCGGAATAGACAAATCCGTCGCGCCGGGCGACGATTTCAACGCCTACGCCAACGGCGCCTGGCTCAACAAGACCGAAATACCGGCCGACAAATCCGCCTACGGCGTATCCGCCATTCTGGGCGACGAAAACAAGAAGCGCTTGCGATCGCTCGCAGAAGAATCCGCCAAGGGCGGCGCCACCACAAGCGAGGACGCCAAGAAAGTCGGCGCGTATTATTCGGCCTATATAGACGAGGCCGGCATCGAATCGAAAGGCATCGCTCCCCTCAAGCCTCAACTCGACGCCATCGCGGCCATCGCAAGCCTCAAGGATCTCTCCCGCGCCATTGGCGCAAGCCTTCGCGCTGACGTCGATCCGCTGAACAACACCAATTTCGAAACCCCCAACCTCTTCGGCGTCTGGATCGCGCAGGGCCTGGATGACCCATCCAAGAACTATCCCTACCTCCTCCAGGGCGGCCTCGGGATGCCGGATCGAGAGTACTACCTCTCCGCCAGCCCCCACATGGCTGAGCTGCGCAAGCAATACCAGCAGCACGTTGCGGCCACGTTCCAGTTGGCGGGCCTGGCCGACCCCGCGGCGCGCGCCGCCCGAGTGGTCGCGCTCGAAACCAAGATCGCGAAGGCTCACGCCACCCGCCTGGAATCGGAGGATGTGAAGGCCGCCGTGGCATGGAAGAGCGTCGATCTCGCCGCCAAAGCCCCGGGGCTCGACTGGCCTGCACTGCTTGAAGCCGCCGGCCTCAAGGACGCACCCACCATCATCGTCTGGCACCCGAAAGCAATCCCCGGGCTTTCCGCGCTGGCCGCCAAAGAGCCGCTGGACGCGTGGAAAGACTGGCTCGCCTACCATGCCGTCGAAGGCTCCGCGCCCTTCCTGCCAAAAGCGTTCGTGGATGAGCGTTTCAACTTCTACGGCAAGGCGCTCACCGGCGCGCCGCAGATGACGCCGCGCTGGCAGCGCGGCATCGACTGGCTCAACACCGACCTTGGCTGGGCTCTCGGCAAGCTTTATACAGATAAGTATTTTCCAGCCGAATCCAAAACCAAGGCGCAGGCCATGGTGGCCGACATCGTCAAGGCGTTCGGCCTGAGAATCGACGCGCTCACCTGGATGTCGCCTGAGACCAAAGCCAAAGCGAAACAAAAGCTGGGAACGCTGAAAGTAGGCGTCGGTTACCCCGATAAATGGCCGGACTACTCCGGTCTGGAGATCGCCAAGGACGACGCGCTGGGCAACAACGAGCGCGCCGATCTGTTCGAATACCGCCGCCAAATCGCGAAGTTGGCTCAGCCGGTGGACAAAGGCGAGTGGTGGATGATTCCCCAGGTGGTGAATGCCGTCAACCTGCCGCTGCAGAACGCGCTGAACTTCCCCGCCGGCATTCTCCAGCCGCCGTATTTCGACGCATCCGCCGATAACGCCCACAACTATGGGTCCATCGGAGCCGTGATCGGCCATGAGATCAGCCACAGCTTCGACGACATGGGCGCGCAGTTCGACGGCGAAGGCCGCCTGGCCAACTGGTGGACAACGCAGGACCTGGATCACTTTAGGGCAGCAGGCGAGGCCCTGGCTGCGCAGTTCGATAGCTATCGCCCCTTCCCCGATCTCGCTGTGAACGGCCATCAGACCCTGAGTGAGAACATCGCCGACGTGGCCGGCCTCCTGGCCACCTACGACGCCTACAAGCTCTCGCTCGGCGGTAAGCCCGACGACGTGAAAGAGGGCTTCACCGGCGACCAGCGTTTCTTCCTCAGCTTCGGGCAGAGTTGGCGTTCGAAGAGCCGCGAAGCGCTGCTGCGGCGCCGCATCGCCACCGACGGCCACGCCCCCGCGCAGTACCGCGCCGATGCGCCGCGAAACCTCGATGCCTGGTACGCCGCGTTCTCCGTGCAGCCGAACCAGAAGCTGTATCTGGCCCCGGAGAAGCGCGTGCGCGTCTGGTAGGAGGAACCCACCTTCCGAACCACCCGGTTGCCGGGCCGCGGCTGGCGGCGGCCCGGCAACCCAAGCGTTCGTTGCCCGCCCGGCGCGTCCCGATCAAGTGACGGCTACCCCCGGTCCCCGCCCCGGGGAATGCCTCACTTTGTCCCCTTGCATATCGGGCATTCGGGCTTAATATCGAACCATGCGCAAACTGGTATGGCTGCTAATCATCATCTGTTCCTTCTGCGCCGCGCAGGCGCAGGTTCCGGCAACGCTGGCGGGCCTGGAATTGGCCACCGACAAGACCGATATCGAACGCCTTCCCATCAAACTGAACCAAGCGTTCGCCCCTTCAACCCTGAGCTACACGGCTACGGTTGAGGCGAGCTACACCGCGAACATGCTGATCACGCCCAAACTGGCCGCCGGCCAGAACGCCACCATCAAGATCAACGGCGTTGAGGCAAAACCGGGCGAGGCGAACAAAGTGGCGGTTGCCGAAGGCGACAACAAATTCAGCATAGTCGTGACGCCTTCCGCCGGTGAGTCCAGGACGTATACCCTCGCGATCACCCGGAAGGATCTCTCGAAGGTGTACCGGTCCGAATCCCTCGGCAAAGGCATGTGGCGCATCTTTGATTTTGACGGGCACATCGGAAACGAATCCTTCTACCTCATCGAGGGGCAGAACAGGGCGCTTCTGTTCGATACGGGTATGGGACGCGGGGATCTGGCGGCTTACATTTCCACGCTGACCAAACTGCCCGTTGACGTCGCGATCACGCACGGAAACCGGGATCACTTCGCCCAGGTGGACCAATTCCCGAACGCCACGGTCTACTTGAGCGATTTGGATGTGACCCGCCTCCCCGCGAACCTCGTGACTCCAAAATACAAGTGGTTGAAGCCGGGCGATGTCATTGACATAGGCGCCGGAAGGAAATTCGAGGCCATTTCGGTGCCGGGACACACACTCGGCGGCCTCGTCTACACTGACTTCGCGAACAAGATCGCAGTCACGGGCGATGCCACCAGTTCCGGCTCGATGGTCTACATGTTCAGCGCAGCCTGCACCGCCATGGACCAGTTCCTGGACGGCATGGTGAGATTCGAGGCGCGGATCAAACCGGTGGACGGATGGACTTTTCTGACCGGCCATTACTATCAGGAAAAAGTTCCGCTGAAAGGCGCCGCGGCCAAGCAACTGATCACGGATATGCGAACGGCGGCTGAGCGCGTGCTTCGCGGCGAGGCCGAAGGCAAACCCGCCAAACAAGGGAACGTGGAACTCCGGCAGTTAAACGTCGGACTCGCGGGTTTGTGGTACAACCCGAACAATCTCCGCACCGATCCGGCCGCGCTCGGATTCCTGAAGGTGCAGGCGGCGGGCAAAGATGTCATTCCGCGGCCGGTTTTCTCCTCGTTCGTGACGGAGTACACGGCTACGGTCCCGGCTGACGTTGCAAAAGTCGAGATCACGCCGACGGCGTATTGGTCCACCGTCAAGGCCGTCACGGTCAACGGCAAGCCCGCGAGATCAGGCGCGCTTTATGCCGCGGATCTCGCCATGGGCGCGAATAAGCTCGAAATTGCCGTCACGCCCGAGAAGGGGGCAGTCAGAACCTACACGGTAGCCATCACCAGAGGCGCCGCAAACTGAAACCGCACTCGCCGCCCGCCCCCACCCCAAAGAGGCGGGCGGCAAACCCAACGGCCCGGAGCATGCCGTGGGAGAAAATAGCTAAAATAAACCCGGGCGTCATGAAGGCCCACTCGTTTGTTCGCCAATGGCAAATCGTAACGTAGCGGGCCGCAAGAGCCGCCCGGTTTCGGGGAAGTCCCCTTCCGGCGATAATCCAGCCACCCAATCATCCGAGCGTGCGGATTCGTTCCTCTCGAAGCGGGTCTTCCTGGCGTGTGTGATTCTGATTGCGTTGAGCGTCATCGTATACGCTCCATTGGCCGGCTTCGGCTTCGTCACGTGGGACGATCCCACCTACGTCTACAGCAACCCCCAAGTTGCCCAAGGCTTGACGTGGCAAGGCATCCAATGGGCGTTTACCTCCACGGTTGCCTCCAACTGGCATCCGGCAACCTGGCTCTCGCACATGCTCGACGTGCAGCTCTATGGAATGAATCCCGGCCCTCACCACATCACCAGTCTGGTGCTCCATATTCTTAATACCCTGCTTCTGTTCGGCTTGCTTTTCAGGATGACGGGCGCATGGGGCCGAAGCGCGTTCGCCGCGGGGCTATTCGCGCTCCATCCGCTTCACGTCGAATCGGTGGCATGGATTGCGGAACGAAAGGACGTACTGAGCACGCTGTTTTGGATGCTCACCATAGCGGCCTATGTAGCCTACGTCCGGCGCCCGCGGCCGGGCAGGTACCTGCTGGTCCTGGCGCTCTTCGGGCTGGGCCTGATGGCAAAGCCGATGCTGGTGACGCTGCCGTTTGTGCTGCTGCTGCTGGATTTCTGGCCGTTGCAACGGGTCGAAGTGGGGCATAGCGCAGGCCAGTCAGCGCTGGCGGCGTTCCGGCAGCAAGTTCCCGGCCTGCTGCGGTTGGTAAGGGAAAAACTCCCCCTGTTCGCTCTCGCAGCGGTCTCCAGCGCCGTGACGGTTCTGGCGCAACGGCATGGGGGCGCCGTCAGAGGGCTTGAGGCCGTCCCCTTGGGCCTCAGGCTGGCTAACGCGCTGGCGGCGTATCTGGCTTACATCGGCAAGATGGTGTGGCCCGTCCGCCTGGCGGCTTTCTATCCGCTGGGCGCCGCAACGCCGGTCTTCGAGGCGTGCCTCGGCGCCCTCCTGCTGTTCGCGGTGACCGTCTTCGCCGTTCGCGCGCGCCGGCGCCACGGCTATCTCCTGGTAGGTTGGCTCTGGTATGTGGGGACCTTGGTCCCGGTAATTGGCTTGGTGCAGGTGGGAGATCAGTCCATGGCCGACCGCTACACCTATGTGCCGCTCATCGGACTGTTTCTCATTGCCGCCTGGGGGGCGCCCGAACTCCTCGCCCGCTGGCAGCACGGCAGGCTGGCGCTTCCGGCCGCGGCCGGGTGCGTGCTTCTGGCCTGCGCGGCGCTGGCCGGCGCCCAGGTCCGGTATTGGAGTGACAGCGCCGCCCTCTGGCAACGCGCGCTGGCGGTGACCGAGGGCAATTACATCGCCCACAACGAACTAGGCGATATCCTCATGGAGCAAGGGCGAGTTGAGGAAGCCATCCCGCACTTCGTCGAATCCCTGCGGATCAAACCAGGCTTCGCGTTGGCTCAGATCAACCTGGGATTGGCCCTGATGCGGCAAGGGAAATTCGATGAGGCCGCACGGAGCTTCGGCGAGGCCGTCCGAATCACGCCCGGCTTCGCGGAAGCTCACGACGAATGGGGACAGGCGCTGGCCCGGCAGGGGAAGTTCGATGAAGCGATCGGGCAATACACGGAGGCCGTGCGGCTCAAGCCCGACTTCGCATTGGCTCAGGCCAACCTGGGAACGGCCCTGATGCAGCAGGGAAGGTTCGACGAGGCCGCGCGGAGCTTAGAAGAGGCCCTGCGCCTCAAGCCGGAATTCCCCGAGGCGCACCACAGGCTGGGAAACGTGCTGGCCCGGCAGGGGCGGGCAAATGAAGCCATCGGGCAATACACGGAAGCCCTGCGCCTCAAGCCCGATTTCGCCGAGGCCCACAACGACTTGGGAGTGACCCTCGGCCAGCAAGGCAGACTCGAAGAGGCCGCACAACACTTCGGCGAAGCCCTGCGTCTCAAGCCCGGCTTCGCGGACGCAATCAACAACCTGAAGCTGACCGAAGCCATGCAACAAAAGACCGGGCAGTAATCAGTGGGGCGGGCCCCCCGGCCCGCACGCCGACCCCCCGGTCGGCGTTTCCCCGAACCTTCACCGCCTCTTCAGCTTTGATCCGAAATCCTCAATCTCGCGGCAAATCGACTAACGCAAACTTCACGCACGTCGGCGTGTCCACCCTCAATGCCGTGCCGGTGAACGAAAGCACCCCGGTTGCAGGGTCGATCCTGTAGAGAATCGCCGAATCCGTCACCTCGTTCGCGGCCAGCAGGTACCCACCCGTCGGGTCAATCCCAAAGCTGCGCGGCATTACGCCGCGCGTGGGCTCCCGCTGAACTAAGGTCATCGTGCCTTTTGCCGGGTCGATGGAAAAAACGGTGATGGTGTCCGAACCCCGGTTGCCCGAGTACAGGAATTTCCCATCCGGGTGCAGCATCAGTTCCGAACTGCCAATGCCCGTCACAATCCCCATCCCCGTTGTTGGTACCGCGCTCGCGCCCGCAATCGGGTCCGGTTTCGATCTGAGCGTCTGTATCTCTTTAAGAACTCCGCCGGCGGCGTCCCACGAAAACGCGCTGACGGTACCGGCCATTTCGGTTAGGGCATAGCCAAACTTGCCATCGGCCCCGAAGGTGAACGCCCGTGGGCCCGAGCCGCTGGCCATGCTCGCAAACGGAGGAGTGTTCGGGGTCAACGAACCTGTGGCCGCATCGAACTTGTAGACAAACACCTGGCTGAGTCCCAGATCGGCGGCAACGGCGAAGCGATTGTCGGGCGATACGCCGATCCAATGCGCGTGGGGCGCCATATCCGGCTTGGCCGCGTGCTGCGCAAAGGCGGTTTGCTCGCCCAGTGAGCCGTCCTCCTTCAGCCGGATCACCGCGACGGTTCCAGTAGTGTAGTTGGCCACCATCAGAAACTTGCCCGTCTTATCGAACGAAAGGTAGCAACTGCTGCCGCCGCCCGAAGGCGCCGTATTCAGAACGGTCAGCTTGCCGGTAGCGCGGTTGATTACGAAAGCGCGCACATACGATGCCTTGTCGCGCAAATTGCCCAGAGCCAGAGGGTCTTCCACCGTCGCGTACAGATAGCGCTGATTCGGATGGATCGCGAGGTAGGAAGGATTGATCGTCTCGGCTGCCAATTCCGGCTCGCTGATGGCGCCCGTGGACGACTGGAACCGGCTGACGTAAATCCCCTTGCTCCGGCTCGCCCCGCGGTGGTTGACGGCGGGAACCTTGAATTCCGTATAGCTCCCGAAATACACGAAATACTCGCCGCCCGGCGGCGCCGCCGCCCAGCAGGAGCCAGTCACTACCAGCCCCACAACCCCAGCCACGATCAAGCTGCGCCGGCTAACTCTTAAGCTTAGTTTCATAGGATTTCACGCTTCGTGTCTTGGCTTCTTGGCCACGAAGGATTGTACACCCAACATACCCGGCCCGGTCCGCTTTTCTTACCGTTCCACTCGGGCGGGAGGCAAGAAGGCGGCCTGTAGTAACTGAAGAACTCCACAGGCCGGCGACCAACCAGGAACAGGCCGCGCCCCCGCGGTGTCAAACGCTACGGAATGCTTGAACTGCGCGGCGTCTCCAAGCGGTATTCCGGCATGCTTGCCGTTGATCACGTGAGCTTCGTGGCTTCCCCGGGGGAAGTCACCGGCTACCTGGGGCCGAACGGCTCCGGCAAGTCCACCACCATGAAGATGATCACCGGGCTCATCGAAAGAAGCTCCGGCGAGATTCTCTTTGAGGGCGTACCCATTGAGCGCGATCTGAGCGCTTACAAACAACGCTTCGGCTACGTCCCGGAAGAGCCCCACCTGTACGCCCACCTGAGCGGCCTGGAATACCTGGTGATGGTCGGTCAGTTACGCAACCTGCCCGGAAAACCCACACGGGAGCGCATCGACGGCCTGTTGCGCCTCTTGGGGCTGCACGGTGACAGGTATACGCCCATCTCGGCTTACTCCAAAGGCATGCGCCAGAAGGTGCTGCTGGCCGCCGCGCTGCTGCACGATCCCGATCTTCTCCTGCTGGACGAGCCTTTCTCGGGCCTCGATGTCGGCTCGGCCATGGTCTTGCGCAGCCTCATCCAGGAACTCGCCGCGCGCGGCAAGACCATCCTCTTCAGCTCGCACGAACTCGAAACCGTGGAGCGCGTTTCCTCACGCGTGGTGATTCTGCACCGGGGCAAGGTGGTTGCCGACGACTCCATTGAACGCCTCCGCAAGCTGATGTCCTTGCCTTCGCTCGAAGGCATCTTCTCGCAGCTCGCGATGGAGCAGGATACCGCGGCGCTCACGCGCGAAATTGCCGATCTGATCCGAAAGTGACCATGGCCAGGTTCCGAATCCTCTTCCGCGAATTTCTGTTCCGGATGGTCGATCTGGAATTGCTCTCGTCCCATGCTCAGGGCGATAGCAGCAGGCTTCTTGGGCAATTCGCGTCCCTGCTGCTTTTCATCAGCGTCCTGATCTCGATTCCGGCCCTTGGCGTCGGTGGCGGTCAGGGGGAACTCGCTGCCGCCCTGAACCTGGCCTGGAGCATCGAACACTTCCTGATTGCGACCACGATGCTCCTGGTTGGGCTCTTCGCCGTACTGCGCTGGGATTCGGCCTTTCCCGACCGGCGGGATGTCCTGGTGCTGGCGCCCCTTCCCATTCGCTGGCAAACGTTGCTAGTCGCCAAGGTGGCAGCCGTAGCCGCTGCCCTTTGCCTCACTGTCGCCGTATTCCATGCGGTCGCCGGCCTGGCCTGGCCTGCGGCGCTCAATGCCCCCCCGCAAACACTGTCCGTTCCCGCGCTCACCACCGATGCGGCCCGGACCCCTGTCGACGCGGCGGGAATGGAGTCCGTGCTGGCTAGCGACCTGGCGCCGGCCCGGGCTCCCTTCGCGCCGTTGGCCGTCGGCACTGGTACTGGAGTGGCCGTCGGGGTTTCGCAGCGCGGCGTACGCCGCATCTTCACTTTCGGACCAGCACGCCCGGATTCCATTTTCGAGATCGCCTCCGTCACCAAAACCTTCACTGGGATCGCCCTGGCGCAACTCGTCCTGCAGGGAAAAGTGCGGCTCGATCAACCCATACGCGAGTTGTTGCCGCCCGGCGCGGTTCGAAAACCCAAAGGCGCGGAAATCACGCTGCTCGACCTGGCAACTCACCACTCCGGTCTGCCCCGCATGCCCGCGAACTTACACGCGGCGGATGACGACAATCCACTGGCCGATTACACCGCCGACGACCTCTACGCATTCATCGCCGGATACGGCGTCGCAAAGCCGCCGGACGCCGAGTTCCTTTACAGCAACCTCGGCTTCGGGCTTCTCGGGCAAGCGCTGGCGAACCGTGCCGGCGCCGCCTGGCCCGCTCTCATCAAAACCGGCATCACGGACCCGCTCGGCATGAGCGATACCACCGTGGCGCTTTCGCCCGAGCAGGCCCCGCGGTTCATCCAAGGGCACGATGCCGGCCACCGCCCCGTCCGCGGATGGGACCTGGATGCGCTCGCTGGGGCGGGGGCCCTTCGCTCTACCGCGGGGGACATGCTCACCTACCTCGAAGCCAATCTGCATCCCGAGAGACTGGCTTCGCGCGAACTCGCGGCCGCCATCGCCGAATCGCAGGCGCCGCGGGCGGTGGTGGAAGGCTCCACGCGCGTCGGCCTTGGCTGGGGCTACAGATCAAGCGTAGCGGCCTTCACCCACAGCGGCGGCACCGGCGGCTTCGGCAGCCACGTCGCGTTCAGCCCGGAGCACGACTACGCCATCGTTGTGCTGGTGAACCAATCGCCCGCCGTTCCTCTCGCGGATATGATCGGGGAACACATCCGCCAGAGGCTTTCGGGCGAACCGGCCGTTTCCCTGGCCTTCGTAACAATCCCCGCCTCGCGCGGCATTCTCGGATGGGCCCGCCGAATGTTTGCGTACTGGTTCACCATGCTGGCCGCCGGCGCATTTATCTTCGGCTCACTGCTTACCGCGCAGGGGCTGGCCGCCCAACTATTGCCGCGCCCAATCTTCCTGCGCGCGTCGTCATTCCTGCAAGTGGCAGCGTTCTGCACGATCGTTGGCACGTATTTCCTTCAGCCCATGGCCATCAGTGACGAGGTGATATTGGCCGCGCAGCGCGCCGGCCGCCTTTCCTGGTCCCCCTCATTTTGGTTTCTCGGCCTGTTTCAGCAATTGAACGGCTCGCCCGCGCTGGCCCCGCTGGCGCGGCGGGCGTGGGCCGGTCTGGCTGTAGTGGGCTGCGGAACTGCCTTGGCCTATGGGCTGTGCTATCTGCGCACGCTCCGTCAGATTGTAGAGCAGCCGGAAATCGCGCCCCACACCCTCGGCGCCCGCTGGATGCCGCAAATCGGAAAATCGATTACCGCCGCAATTATTCAGTTCAGCGTCCGCACGTTGCTCCGCAGCCGCCTGCATCGCATGATTCTCGCCTTCTATCTGGGAATCGGCTTTTCTCTGACTATCCTCTTTCTCAAAACTCCGCTGGCGCAGCATCTCTCGGAAACGCCCGCGGCAGATCCGTGGCGCCAGGTGAGCGTGCCGCTTCTGGCTTCGAGCATCCTGCTGATGGGCTTCTGGGTTATGGGAGTCCGCGTGGCCTTCTCTCTCCCGCTCGATCTTCGGGCGAATTGGATCTTCCAGATTGCCGCCGCCCGGGGCGGGGCGGACTATCTCGCGGCACGCAGGCGTTCCCTGTTGTTGCTTTCCGTCATCCCGGTATGGGTCGGCTTGGCGGCGCTGTTCCTATACCTCTGGCCGTTGCGTGCGGCCGTCGGCCACCTGGCAATCCTGGGCTTGGTGGGTTTGGCGCTTGCTGAAATCTCGCTCAATGGCGCCCAGAAGATCCCGTTCACTTGCGCCTACCTCCCCGGCAAATCCAACATCCACCTCACCTTCTGGATTTTGATTGGCCTGGTGCTGGCGCTGGTCGCCAAAGGCGCGGCATATGAGCGCCTCGCTCTCATGGGTGACAGGGCCATGTTCGCGATGGTCGCCGGTGTTCTGTTAGCCGTTTGGGCCGGCGCAAGGTGGCGAGCCGAGTGGTTGGCAAAGTCCGGGGAGGGTATCCCGCGGTTTGAAGAGGAAGATCCCGCTGAGGTCTTGACGCTGGGCCTGTAGCTACTACTGTGGGTTTCTATTTCGTGGATCGGCTACGAGTAGCCTGTCAACGAAAGGCCCCCAACAGCGTAGGGGCCTTTCGAAGAGCGTTCTGAGCCGGCCTACCGCGCGCCTGCCTTTTGCACGATGCGCTGGTCCGGATCCACCAGCAGCCAGGCTACGGCGCCCACCGCGCACAGCGCCGCGGCAGTCAGGAAAGACGGCGTCCACCCGAAGTGGTCGGCTATCCAGGGCGTCATGATTGCGGTCATCGCGCCCCCAAGCTGGTTGCCCATGTTCATGATGCCGGAGGCGGACCCGGCCGAGGCGCCGGCGATGTCGGCGGTCACGGCCCAGAACGCGCTCTGCGAGAGGTACAGCGCCCCGGCCCCGCAGGCCAGCACGATACTCGCCAGACGCGCGCTCTCCACCTGCGTGGCAAGCGCAACGAAAACGGCCGCCATGCCGATGCCGAAAATGGCCACGCCGCACCTGCCCGCCCGCTTTCCAAACCGCTTGGTCAGAATGTCGGCGATCCAGCCCCCAAAAGTGGAACCAACCGCCATGGCGACAAACGGCAGCATGGAAAACAAGGAACTCGACTTCAGGTCAAGCCCGCGCACCTTGCTCAGGTACGTGAAGAACCACGTGAAGAAGATCCACGCCAACCACCCGAAGGTGAAATAGGCAACCGTCATGGCCATCATGCTGCGGTTACCCAGGATCGCGCCCCACGGCATGGTCTTGCGCTCCTTGAAATCTTTGGCCGTTGCCGGCAAACCGGCCTGAATCGTTTCGATTTCCTTCTTGCTGGTCCAGGGGTGTTCCTGAGGCGTGTCGCGCACCATCATGTACCACGCCAGCGCGGTCAAAATCCCTACCGGCACCCTGAGGTAGAAGGACCAGCGCCATCCCCAATTGAGCAGGATCCAGGTAATGATCGGCGGGGCAAGAGCCGACCCGGCGCCCACGCCGGCGAAAATGATTCCGTTGGCAATACCCCGGTCCGTCGAGGGAATCCAAGCGGCCACAAGGCGGTTGGAGGCGGGGAACATCACCGACTCGCCAATTCCGAGCATGAAACGTACGCCGATCAGCAGCCCTACCGAAAGCGCAAGCCCTACCGGCACGACGGCCGTGAAAAACGTGAATGCGCTCCACCAGAGGACCGCCAGGGCAATCACAAGCCTCGGTCCGAGCCGGTCGACAATTCGGCCGCCCGGCGCCTGGAATATGGCATAACCCAGAACGAAGGCGCTGAAGAGCCACCCCAGCTGCACGTTGGTAAGGGCATACTCCTGCTGGATCTTAATGGCCGCAATCGAGATATTGACGCGGTCCAGGAACGCAAGAGAGCTGATGAGAAACGTTAGAAATATCAGGGCCCAGCGTAGCCGGCCCTCAAGGAGCTTCTTCATGATGGCAATCACCGCCTAAGTTTGAGGAACAGGCTTTACATTAACTGATAGCGTGGTTATCGATCAAGCCGTTCGCCGCCATTCTTCTCTTCGATTTCCACGGCTTCCCGCTCCGCCGCGACGCCCGAACCCGGCGCGCCGTTGCCGATGACAGGTGGTTTGGGCGCGAGTGCACTATTCAGCCGGGCCACCGGAGCCGGCAAGTGAAAAGCGTGAAACCTGAGCGGGCGCCGGCCGCCATGGCAGCGCGCCTCGATGGCTCAAGCCATGGCTAACTGATTACCCGATTGGTACCCGGCCTTTCACTACCGCCGGCCTCCGACGATTTAAGACCTAAGCAAGCATCCAGCGTTAAACCGTTGATTTAAAACCACCGTGAGCTTGTGGCAATGGAAACCAGCACTTCCGGCCTGAGCCTCCCGCGATTTCCCTCCGTTAATCCGCTGTTAATGCTCGGCGGACTATAATCCCTCTGTAGCTGCAATGACGTTTACTCTCATCCACGCCCGGCCTGCCGGTTTCCCGGTCAAGGCAGCCCGAAACTGCCGCGGATCTGAGTTGGTCATCGTTCCGCCCACACATCGCCTTTCGCTTGCCATATGCTAATTGGAACTTTGTACAAAGAAGAACTAAGAGCCACGATGCGCGGCGCGTACGCGTGGCTGGGCGCGGCAATCATCTTGCTCGCGCTCGGCGCCGTCGCCACGGTGGGAACTCAAGACGCCTGGCTTGATGGCTACGGGATCATCGCGTATTTTCTGGTCCCGCTCGCCTTTCTGCCCTTTGCGGCCGGGGCCGTTGCGAGCCCGCGGGTCAACCGCTTTGTGGAAAGCTTGTTCACGGCGCCCGTCGAGCGCAGCGACTGGTTCTTCGCTAAGGCGCTCGTGCTGCTTACGCTTGCCGGCGCTTACTACGTCGCCATCCTTCCGATGGCCCTCGTCTATATCGCGCACATAGGCATGCCGTTCCTGCTCAAGGAACTGCTTCTTTGGACGCCATTCCTGCTGGTGGCCAGCACCGCGGTCGGCCTCCTCGTCGGCGTGCTCTTCATCGGCCGCAGCATCGCTCCCCCAGCCGCAACGGGCGTGGGAATCCTGCTGGCTTACGCGGGCATGGCGCCGCTCCAGGAGTTGCTGGTGTCGCAGGGCAACGGGGCCACGCGCACTGGAAGTCTCACGCTATCGAGCCCCGCCGTGCTCCTCAAGAACGCCTTCGGCTTCACGCTCATCACCAGAAGCATTCCCGATGCCACCGCTATGACGTGGGTCAGCATCGCTGTCGTCGTCCTTGGCTCCTTCGCCTTGGCGGCATGGGTGTTTCTGCGGGCGCAAGGAGTGGAGAATTGGGAAACCACGCGAGCTAAGCGCTGGGCGATAACGTTCGCGATTCTCGCGATCTTTTTCTTTCCCATCCTGTTCGCGGACCGGAACTACGATAAGGCGGCGCCTGCTGCGAATAACGCCCCGGCCCTCCCGGGCATGGGCGGCCGCGGGGGAATCAGCAGCCTGGCGCTGGCGCAACCCGGCGCCGCGCTCCCGGGGCGTTGCTGCAATGCGATGCTCAATCGCGACGAGCCCATCGGCACGGATAAGAGCACCCGAAGAGATCTGCTCATCCTTCTGCCGGTTGAGACCTCTCAGCCCGTGGACAATTTGGATATTCACATCAGCGCCGGCGCCGGGATGACCGCGGTTGCCGATTCGGCAGCGCTGGCTGCCGCCGGCAAGAGCCTCGAAACGCACACGTACATGAACGACCAGGGGCCAATGGCAACCGACGGCCACCACGTCGTAACCGGTTGGGTCGCCCGCGTGCCTCTCACGCTCACCCCGACGAATCCGTGGGATATCGGCGGCGACCGCTATCCACTTGCGGTAGCCGCAACCTACCGCCTCGATGGAGACGCCAAGCCGCGCGTGCTGAATGCGCGCGGCGCCGTCAACGCGCAGGTAGCGAGCGCCATCTATGAGATGGGCGCCGTTTCCTTTATCTTCCCTGCCCTGTGCTTGTTTGCCGCCATCAGGCGTTGGAGGTTGACGCGATGAACGTGAATGGCGATTACGCCGTTGAAACCGAAAGCCTGAGCCGCCGGTTTGGCGATTTCGTAGCCGTGGACCGGGTCAGCTTGAAGATTCCCAAGGGGCAACTCTACGGATTTCTGGGTCTGAACGGCGCGGGAAAGACCACCACGATCCGCGTCCTGACAACGCTGCTGAATCCCAGCGGCGGCTCGGCCAAAGTATGGGGACACGACGTCGTTAAGGAACCCGTGGAAGTTCGGAAGTTGATCGGCCTGGTTAGCGACGAGACCAGCGAGAGCCAGTCTACATGGACCGCGCGCGAGTACCTGGGCTACTTCGCCCGCATCCGGCGTATTCCGAAACCCGCGGATGCCGTGGAGCAAATCCTCGATAACGTGCATCTAAATGTTAAGTTCCGCGGCAAGCTGATCGGCACTTACAGCACCGGAATGAAACGTCGGGTGGAGATCGCGCGCGCGCTGATGGGGAGCCCCAAAGTAATCTTTCTCGACGAACCTACGCGCGGGCTAGACTTGCCGGCCAAGCGCGAGATATGGAATCTTCTGCGGAACTTGGCGGCAACCGAGCAGGTGACCACATTCCTGAGCAGCCACGACGCGCAGGAGATCCGAAGCCTGTGCAGCGAAATCAGCGTGCTAGCCAAAGGGCGGGTAGTCTATAACGGCGCCACGCGAAACCTTGGAGCCGACCTCGACGAGTTCGAGGAGCGGCTGATCGAGTTACTGACTTGCGGAGAAACTCCAAAGCAGGGCGTGCATGCCTGAAGCCCTGCCTGCCAACCATCAATCGGGGAACCAAATGCGCTTCCGTCGCCGGCGTCGCCGGGAGCCGCACCAGGGGACAAATGTCTACGCCAACCATAGAGGGGATCACATGACAAAACGCTTTGTGGCGGCAGCAGCCGCCGTATTCGCCATCGCTTTATGCGCACCCGGCATTGGGCAAACGCAAACTTTCAAGGTTGAGAAGTTCGACATCAAAGGTGACGGAGGTACCGATTACATCGTCGCCGACTCCGCCACCGGCCGCGTATTCGTTTCGCGCGCCACTCACGTGATGGTGGTGGAAGGCGCCACCGGTAAAGTGCTCGGCGATATCGTCGATACCCCCGGCGTGCACGGCGTGGGCATCGCCACCAAGTCCGGCCACGGCTTCGCCACCGGCGGCCCCAATGCAACCGTCACCATGTTCGACTTGAAGACCCTGGCGCCGCTCAAGCAGATCGCCGTCCCGCAGGGCGGCCTTGACGGCATCATGTACGACGAGCCCGACGACAAGATCATCCTCACCAACCACAGCCGCCCCACCGGCACCCTCACCGCCATCGATCCCAAAACCGGCGATGTCGTCGCCACCGTGGAACTGGAAGATAACGCCCCCGAAGGCGCCGCCGCCGATGGCAAAGGGCACATCTTCGTCAACAACGAAAGCAAGAACACCATCCAGGTGATCGACGTCAAAACCTGGAAGGCCACTGCCTCATGGCCCCTGGCCCCCTGTGAGGGACCGACGGGCATCGCCTATGACAAGGCTTCGAACCGCATCTTTTCCGGATGCAGCGACAACTCCGTCGCGGTGGATGCGAACACCGGCAAAGTGGTGGCCGTAATCAAGAACGGCACGCGCGTGGACGCGCTGGGATGGGACCCCACCAAAAAGCTGATGTTCATTCCGAACGGCGGCGAGGGCAACGTCACGGTGGTTCACCAGGATTCGCCCGATAAGTACACCACGGTGGCGACGGTCGCCACCTTTGCCGGGGCGAAGACAATCGGCGTGGACCCGGTAACGCACAACGCATATCTATTCCAGCCCGAGCGCGGACCGGCACCGGCGCCGGCAGCGCCCCCCGCCGGTGCGCCCGCGGCAGCCCCTGGACGCGGCCGTGGCCCGCAAGGCCCAATCGTAGCTTCCTGGTTTATCGCGATTAAGCAGTAGCTATCTACGGCTTGTACCTGCAATCGCTATGCTGGATCGCGAGTGAAGTGATGCCGCGCCGCGCAGGCCGGCGTTCACCCACTCGCGATCCAGCATGGTGCAGTTCCTTCCATCCCCTAGCCCCAATACCGTTCACTCAACCCGTTGTGGGGCGGCCACTCTTGGCTGCGAACCCGCTCTCCAGCGGGTTCCCGGCCGTCAGGCCGGCGCCGCGTCACTGCTTGGCGCCGCGCTTGCTAACCGCTTGTCCGCGCGCGCTCACACAGCTTCCGCGATCGCCCCAGCCAGTTCCGCCGTCCCGCAGGCGCCCCCGATATCCGGAGTGAAAGGCGCGCCGTCTGGACCGGCGGCCAGCACCTTCTCCACCGCGCCCATGATCGCCGCGGCCGCTTCCGGATGCCCCAGGTGCTCCAGCATCATGGCGCCACACCAGATCTGGCCGATAGGGTTTGCGATGCCCTTGCCGGCAATATCGGGCGCCGAGCCGTGAACCGGCTCGAACAGGCTGGGATACGTTCGCTCCGGGTTGAGGTTGGCCGAGGGCGCAATGCCGATTGTCCCCGCGCAGGCGGGGCCCAGGTCGGTCAGGATATCACCGAAGAGATTGCTCCCCACCACCACGTCGAACCAGTCCGGGTGCTGTACGAACCGGGCCGTCAGAATATCGATGTGATACTTATCGACGCGCACCTCGGGGTAGCCCTTAGCCATCTCCTGCACGCGCTCGTCCCAGTACGGCATGGTGATCGAAATCCCGTTGGACTTCGTGGCGGAGGTCAGATGCCGCTTGGGCCGCTTCTTCGCCAGTTCGAACGCGAATTTCACCACGCGGTCTATCCCTACGCGCGTCATCACCGTTTCCTGCATCACCACTTCGCGTTCGGTCCCTTCGAACATGCGGCCGCCGATTGTCGAATACTCGCCCTCGGTATTCTCCCGGACCACATAGAAATCGATATCGCCCACGCGCCTATCCTTCAGCGGGCACGGGATGCCCGGCATCAGCCGCACGGGCCGCAGGTTGATGTACTGGTCGAAACCCCGCCGGAATTGCAGCAGCGACCCCCACAGCGACACGTGGTCCGGCACCGTTGCCGGCCAGCCGACGGCGCCGAAGAAGATAGCGTCGAATCCCGCCAGTATCCGAAACCAATCGTCCGGCAGCATCTTGCCGTGCTTGGCATAGTAATCGCAGCTCGCGAAATCGAACCACTCCCACCGCAGGTCGAGCGAGAAGCGCCGCGCGGCCGCATCGAGCACCCGCACGCCCGCAGGCACGGTTTCCTTCCCAATGCCGTCTCCGGGAATCACAGCAATTTTGTAAGTTGTCATGTGAACTCCTGTTGTAGCAAACCGCCATAACCACCCGCGACGCCCCATTCAGCGTTCTTGTGGCGCAGGCCACCGGCCTGCGGAGCCGGCATTCGTGCCGGCTTTTCTGCTTCGCTGGTTCTGCAGATCCGTCTAGTCCCCGCCCCACCTCCCCGCCGCCATCTGCTATTTTGTTGCGTGTCCATGCGGCCGCTCAGTCCATCGTTGAAGGCCATAGCCCCCGTCGCTCTCGCCATCCTGCTTGCCCTCCTTCCCGCGCCCGCCGGACTGGCGCTCCATGCCTGGCGCTACTTCGCCATCTTCGCCGGCGTGATCCTCGGGCTGGTGCTGAACCCTCTGCCGGGCGCGGCGCTTGGTTTCCTGGGCGTCACCACGGTTGCGGCGCTAGCGCGCTTCGTCCTCTTCAGCCCCGAACAACTCGCCGCGCCGGGGTTCCGTCCGGCCAATGCGGCCATCGCCTGGGCGCTTTCGGGCTTCTCGGATAGCACCGTCTGGCTGATCTTCGGCGCCTACATGTTCGCCCTAGGCTACGAAAAGACAGGCCTGGGGCGCCGCATCGCTTTGCTGCTGGTGAAGTGGATGGGCGGACGCACGCTGACCTTGGGCTACGCCATAGCCCTTGCCGACGTGGCGCTGGCGCCGTTCACCCCATCCAACACGGCCCGCAGCGGCGGCGTCATCTACCCCGTGATCCGCCACCTGCCCAAACTCTACGATTCGCACCCAAACGACCCCTCGGCGCGGCGCATCGGTTCCTATCTCATGTGGGTGGCCATCGCGGTGGTCAGCATTACCAGCACCACCTTCCTGACGGGCCTTGCGCCAAATCTCCTGGCCGTCGAGATCGCCCGGCGAACCCTGCACATCGAAATCGCCTGGGGCGATTGGTTTCGCGCCGCCGCGCCGGTAGGGCTCCTCCTCTTGCTTGTGACCCCCGCGTTGGCCTACTGGATCTATCCACCCACCGTGAAGAAGGGCGGGCCGGCGCAAGCATGGGCGGTGCAAGAACTCGCGAATCTGGGCGGTCTCAAACGAAATGAGATCACCCTAATGTCGCTGGTCACCCTTGCGCTGGGCCTCTGGGTTTTCGCGGGCGATTCCGTCAGCCCCACAACCGTCGCGCTGATCGTGATCTCGCTGATGTTGCTCACCGGAGTGTTCTCATGGAGCGACGTGGCGGCCAACGCGCAGGCCTGGAGCACCCTGGCGTGGTTCGCCACCCTGGTAGCGCTGGCCGATGGACTCAGCCGCGTGGGCTTCGTCGCGTGGTTCGCCAAGACCGTAGCATCGCATCTGGGCGGGGTAGAGCCTCTCACCGCGATGATCGTGCTGCTGGCCGTCTTCTTCTTCGCGCACTATCTGTTTGCCAGTCTCACCGCGCATGCCGCCGCGCTCATGCCCGTAATGCTGGCTGCCGGGGCCGGGATCCCGGGCCTGCCCGTCGCTCAGTTCGCCATCCTGCTCTGCCTGGAACTTGGCATCATGGGCGTCCTGACGCCCTACGCCACCGGCCCCAGCCCCATCTATCAATCGAGCGGCTACCTGCCCCCATCCGACTCCTGGCGCCTGGGCCTCATCTTCGGCTGTGTCTTCTTCGGCGTCCTGATCGCCGTAGGCATCCCGTGGACCTCGTTCCTATTCGGAACGGCCGCGAATTAGGCTCGAAACGCGCAGGTTCTAACGCCCGCCCGCCGCCGCACGCTTCGGCGCATGCGCGCGCAGAAATTCGATCTGCGCCGTGTCCAGCTTGTCGATGTAGATCGTCCCGTCGCCGAAGACCACCCGCTGTTCGTTCTTCGGGTCGTAACGCGGAATCTTCACCGCGCTCGTGTTCGGATTGCCGGTCTTGGCAAAGGCGACCAGTGTCTCCTGCATCTTCTCGGAGACTTCCCGGTCCCAGTCGGAATAGGCCCTGTTGGCCTGGTGGACGTAGGTGCCCAACCAGTACACGATATCGCTGCCGTGCGACGGGCCGACGCCGAACCTGCTGGCGGTTTGCGCGCCGCCCGTGGCGCGTGCGGGTATGTGCGCCCACTGCGCCAGGTAGACGGGTTGCTTCCCCGTCAGCGTCTGGTCGAGAGCCCAGTCGCGGTTGCTCACGCCGAAGCCGGTGTCCGAAGAGACGATCAGCGCCATCTTCCGCGCCTCCTGATCGTTCGCGGCCGGGAAGAGTTTGAAGAACGCGGCGGCCGCATCGCCGAAAGTTTCCTTGCCGTACTTCTGCAGATCGGTGACGGTCTTGACGTTGTCGTAGAACTGCATCGCGCTGCCCAGGTCCTCCTGGGTGGAAGAGGTGTAGAGCAAGACGTCGTTCTGCCTACCGGCTTTGAAGATCTTATCGGGCGCGTCGGGCAGAAAGTAGCCGTCCACAACGGGGCGCGTGGCGATTCCGCCGCCCTGAGCGCCGGCGAGCGCGGCGAGAACCTTATCCCCGGCCACCGCGCGCATTTCGGCCACGTTCTTGGCGTTCAGCAACTGCTGCACTTTCACGCCAATCGCCTCGCCTTCGGCGCGAGTCTGCGGAACCCGCCCGCCCGGAGCCAGATCCGCACCGCTCCAGCCGCTCACCTTGGCAAACAGCCCATGCGCCAGCGGGCTAGCCATCAACTGGTATACCGATTCCGATCCCGCCGACTGTCCCGCGATCGTCACGTTAGCCGGATCGCCGCCAAATGCCGCTATGTTGCGGTGAATCCACTTGAGCCCTTCCACCTGGTCCAAATTGCCAAAGTCTCCCGACGCGTTGTGGCCCGATTCCTTCGTCAATTCCGGATGCGCGAAAAAACCGAAGATGCCCAGGCGATAGCCCACTGTGGCGACGATGATGCCCTTCTTGGCCAGATCCTCGCCGGTACACTGCATCGAAGCCGGCGATCCGCTGGTGAATCCGCCGCCATGAATATAGACCAGCACCGGCAGCTTCGCCCCGGCTTTGGCCGTGGGCGGAGTCCAGACGTAGAGGTACAGGCAATCCTCGGAATACTGGTCGGCATTGGCAAAACCGCCGGCCGCCGACGCTTGGGCGCAGCCCGGCTTCCGTGTGGTGGCATCGTAGAGCTGCGCCCACGGCTTCACCGGAACCGGCTCGTGCCAGCGCAGCGCGCCCACCGGAGGCTGGGCGAACGGAATCCCCAGATAGGCGTGAATGCCCGATTCCAGCGCCATGCCGGCGATCTTGCCGGTATCGCTTGCGATAGGGTCGCCCGAAATCGGATTCTTGTTCTGTGCGCTTGCGGCGCAGGCGGCCGCGGCAGCCAGGGCGCAGATCAATACGCTACGGCCAAGCGACCGCAACATAAGGGCATCGCTTTTCATGACTCCTCCTGTTCCCCGATTCGCGTCTGTTACTTCTTCGCGCTCGCGCGAACCTCGCCCGCAGTAGTGGGCGTAGGCGATTTCCCGGCCCGCGCCCGTCCCACTCGTCAGTCCTTAATTTTCTGGGCGTCGTAAGTAACCGTGGCCCCGCCGTACGTCATCCTCCGGCTATCGGTTGCCGCGCCCCGGCCCGCGGCCGCGTTGGGCGCTTGACCTCGGCCCGCGGCGGGCGCTTGACCCCGCCCTGCGTTGTCCGCGGAACCCGGAGATATGCCGATCCCGCTACGGGGCACATGCCTGGTGTAAACGGTCCGGCCGGCGGCGTCGGCGGGCGGCGGGCCAGTAGGCCAGTTTCTCGGGTCCGGCGCCGGAGGGGCCTGCGCTACGGGTACGCCCTCGTTGCCCGCCAGAATGTATTTGGCGATGGCAAGGTACTTGTCCACCCATGTGGCCTCGAGCATCTCCCAACCCGCGCACAGCGTGTCGTACTCGCTTCGATGCGCCGCAATCTTTTCCATGTTCCGCTCGAACTGCGCCACGCTGACATTGATCCGTACGCCCTGCTGCCCCATGATTTCGTCGCCCGAAAACAGAATGCGGTTCTTTCTGTCGAGGAATGCCGCGCTTCCAGCCGCGTGGTTCGGAATCACGAACGCTTCCAGGTCGCGGTTGCCCAACTGGTACTTGAATCCATCCCCAATCACCTCGATCGGGAAATCTCTGGGGAAATTGATGCCCGCGAAGGCCGCGGACGGCATCGGCAGGTTCGCCTTCGTATCCGCCGACATATACGCGCGCTCGAAATAGGCGTTGTTGGCCGTGTGGTCGAAATGCGGATGCGTGTTGAAAACGTACCGCAGCGGCTTCTTGGTGAGGCTCTGGGCGTACTCGCGGATATTGCCGACCGCATATCCCGAATCGATCATCACGGCTTCGTTGTCGCCCTCCACTAGATACATGAAGTCGCCATCGGTGAGGATCTGCCACGTGCCGGGAGCGATCAGCCTGGTTATGTAATACGGCTCGTCCATGGCGCTGACGGTGCCGTCCCAGTTGCGGATCAGCGCGTTGTGCCGGGGCGAGAAATCAATATTCTTTACTGGAGTCCACGGCCGGTTCGATGCTTGCGCGCCAGCGTTGGGCTGTGCAGGCGTCTGCCCGGTAGCGATCAAAGCGGCAGCGCTCAATGCCAAAGCGATGCTTACCGGAATCATCAATCGTCGGATCTGCATCAGCGTCGTCTCCCTTCGAATGGCAGCTTGCAATGTGATTCAGACTCCCAAGCCCGAAACCATGTTTAGGATAGCTGATTCTGGAGTGTGTTAGATCGTGCGGCAACGCGTGAATTTTGCTGAGTTACTGGAGGAAACCGCTCAGGTCGGCGCGGTCACGGAAGTCGGGGCGACATGCGGATGATCTGGTTCCCAGACTAGGGACGATCCCCTATCCGTTCGCTCCGGAACCCGGCCGTTCGCCTATATTCGGCGAGGAGGCAGGCCTGGAATCCTGCCTCCTCATCTTTCGGACAGACTTGCCCCACCGTCTTTATGCCCGGCGCCGAATACTATCAGACAGGCTCCTCCCCCACCAAAGAGAGGCTTGGGACTCTACCGGATAAGGTAGCTGCGGTATTGTCGCCAGAACTTTGCTCTAAGGCGCGTCGATGTTAAAAGCGGCCTTCGTCCCAAGCCGTGTGAAAAGGAGGACACGCTAAGAAATGCTACGCCCCTTCGGCGGCCGTGTCTGTCAAATATTGCTCACCCCCCCCCGGCGCCGGTAAACCCGGGCCGGCGGACGCCTTCCCGGCATGCCGCTGCCTCTTGAAAATTCGCGAAAAACGGTAGAAAATATCGCCGAGGATACTTCCGAGACGGACCTTCTGGCACTATGCCGACAGCTAAGAAAACGAAACCGAAACCTAAGGCGAAACCAGTTCCACCCCCCGATTTAAGCGGGGTATTCGAATCCAAGACGTTCCTGGCCAAAGTTGGCGCCGGCAGAACCATTCTGGAGTTCCCTGCTGCCACGGCGGTGTTCGCGCAGGGTGACCCGGCGGACGCCGTTTATTACATACATGGAGGCAAGGTCAAGCTCACCGTGGTCTCCAGCCAAGGCAAAGAGGCGATTATTGCCATTCTGACCACCGGCGATTTCTTCGGCGAAGGCTGCCTCGCCGGACAGCTGAAGCGCATGGCCACTGCCGTTGCCATGACTGGCTGCAAGCTGGCGCGGGTCGAGAAACCGGAGATGATCAGGGTGCTGCAGGCGGAACCTATTTTTTCCGAACTGTTCCTGCGGTATCTGCTCTCCCGTAACATTCGCATTGAAGAGGATCTGATTGACCAGTTGTTCAACTCCAGCGAAAAGCGGCTCGCGCGCGTGCTGCTCCTGCTGGCGCACTTCGGGAAGGAAGGCACTCCGGAACTGGTGGTCCCTAGGGTGAGCCAGGAAATGCTCGCGGGGATCATTGGCACAACGCGCGCGCGCGTCAACTTTTTCATGAACAAGTTTCGCCGGCTGGGCTTCATCGATTACAACGGCGGCTTGCACGTTCATAGTTCGCTGCTGAACGTCATCCTGCACGACTAGCATCGCGGCCGCAACCGTGGCGCGCCCACTCTTGGGCGCCGTCTCGCCACTCCTGGCGAGACTCTTTGGCCGACCCTTGCGGTCCACAAGCTGAGCGCACTGAGAGCCCCGCGGACGCCAATCGGTCGCTGTCGAACCGAACAACATCCGTCGGTCGCGGCAATAGCGCGCCGCGGTGCGTTGAAACTCGGTTTCTACTCACCGTGCCGGTCCTCCCCCTGTGTGCAATCTTGAACAGACAATGGAACCGTCCGGGCGCACACTCGCATCAGCGTGGCGCGCAGCCCTGGTCATGGATCGCCCCTCTGTACTTGTCCTGAAGTAGGAAAGGCGGTTTCGTGCCCGGTATGAACAGTACGCACCACGAGCTCACCCAGGCGGGGTGGAGCTACCGTATGAACGAACGGGGTTGGGTAATCTACCGCCATCCGCTGACGGGCTGCTGGCACACGCGCGAGGAAGCGGCAGGGATTATGGAAGCCGCGGCGTCCACCCAAATCCCTTGCGCACACCCACTCTCGGAACGCTCCGAATAATCGAGGCCAGGCAAATTTATGCAGCAGTATCAAGAAAGCCGGTTCCTTTTCCGGCAGACCAGCCGGCCGTGGAGTCGCGCCAACGGCGCCCCGGAGCTTGAGCGCTCGAATCCGGAATATCCCGCCTGCAACGGAGTCGACTTCGGCGGCAAGCTCGTGATCTTGTTTGAAAACATGATCCGCGCCTTCGCATGCAGGCGCGGCCCGTTGGGCGATCAGGCCCGTATGGCCGTGTGGCTAATGGGGCCGGGACGCAATAAGAAGGAGGCCGCACGCCTCCTACAGCCCTTTGCGCTCGGTTTCACCCGGTGGCTCGCATCCGATGACGATATGCTGACCGTGGCGATCCCGGAACAACGGATGGCCGCTGCGCCTCCCAGTTGATTCACGCCCGTAAGGCCCACTCCCTTCGCCTGGTAACTCCTCCGCATGGAGCGTAGGGTAGGCCTCCCGGCCTGCCTTCCTCCATTGAAACCAGACTTCTTCAGCAGCCGCGTAGAACCTAATCGTTTCCAGTACGCCGCACTCCGCCACGCTGCAATCTCACCGGGAACGCCGACCGGCGCGAAGCATCCGCTGTGGGTTCCGCGTTTGGTGGGGCAGAACCCCTGTTCTGCGCCGGACCCCCGGGTCCGGCCCGCCTCGAAGGGGCGTGCATTCTTTGGCCCTGGAATCCTTACCCCCCGAAAGTGGGATTACTTAGTGACACTTCCGGGTGTACTCACAACGCACAGGGGAGTCTATCCTGTACACAGGTTTCTCCCCCGCATCGGTTGCCTGTAGCTTCGCCATGGCGCCGGCGGAAGCCTATGCGCCGGACCGCGCGACCAGGAGGTCGACCTATGGCATCAACAGTGAAGTCAATTGCAGCATCACTCGCTATTTGTATGAGAAGACGCCCCACAACGCTTCTCTTGTTTCTAATCGTCGTTCTAGGCCTCTTAGCCGCAACGGTTTGGGGCCAGGGATCGCAGGTCGCGCAAATTGTCGGAACCGTCAATGATTCCGGCGGGGCAGCCATAGCGGGCGCCCAAGTGAAGGCCACCCAGACCAGCACCGGTCTTGCTCGTACCGTAACCAGCGCGAGCGACGGCGGGTTTTCAATCACCAGCCTGCCGGTCGGACCCTACGTTTTGGAAATCTCCAAGGACGGGTTCAGCACTCTGGTGCAGGAAGGGATTGTCCTCGAAATGAACGCGAGCCCCACCGTCAACTCGACGCTCAAGCCGGGTTCTCCTTCGGAGCGGGTGGTGGTCCAGGTGAGCGGGACTATGGTGAATGCCCGCAGCGCCGGGCAAGGTCAGACGGTCGATCAGGAACGTGTCAGGGAGATGCCTCTGCAGGGCCGGCAGGTCACTTCTCTCGTGACCACATCGAGCTCGGCGGTAGAATCTCAGGACTCAACTCTGGTCTCGAACAAGAACTATCCGGGCTCCACTTCCTTCTCGGTGGCGGGAGCGCAGGGCGGCCAGACGCTCTATCTCATGGACGGCGTAATCAACATGGACGCAGTCTCGAACGTGAGCATGCCGTGGCCGTTCCCTGACGCCCTACAGGAATTCAAAGTGGAATCGAGCTCCCTGCCGGCGAATTACGGAATGGCGCCCGGAGGCGTGGTCAACGTGATCACGAAATCCGGCGGGAACCAGTTCCACGGCGGCGCGTTCGAATTCAACCGCGACTACCGCTTCAACGCGCGCAACTTCTTCGCGCCAGTACGGGACGGGCTCAAGCGCAACCAGTTTGGGGGACAGCTAGGCGGCCCGATCGCCAGGAACAAGATCTTCTTCTTCGGCGGATATCAGGGCACGCGAGAAAGCGTTGCCCCCGCGGCCTACATCGCCTACGTGCCCACGCAGGCCATGTTGAACGGGGACTTCACGGCAATCACGTCCCCCGCCTGCAATGCCGGACGGACGATTACGCTCAAAGCGCCGTTCACGAACAACAAGATCGACCCTCTGCAGTTCGATCCGGTAGCGCTAAACCTCATGAAGTTTTTGCCGGTTGCGACCGATCCGTGCGGGCAGGTAACTTATGCCATTCCGAGCACCAGTCACGAAAACCAGTTTGTCGTTAAGACGGATTGGAAGGTGAACGCCAGGCACTCTCTGGCGGCCAGATATTTCTTTACGGATTACCAGCATCCGCCCTACTACAAGGGCAACCTGCTTACCATGGCGCAGGAGGGGAACGTAGGGTTGAAGAACCGCGTCCAGTCCGCCTCCATCGGGCATACATTCTCTGTTTCTCCCACGACGATCAACTCATTCCGCATCGGGTATTCCAGATCGAGCATTATCCGCTACACGCCGGATGGCGTTCCCACTCCCAGCGATCTGGGGTCCAAGGTGACGTCGCTGGTAAAAGGCTACATTTCCTACAACGCCACCGGCTATTTCACCATCCTGCACAACAACAATAATCCGGGGCCGTGGGCCACGAATAACTATCAACTCTCCGAGGAACTGAGCATGACGCGCGGGGCGCACCAGATCTCCGTCGGCGCCCTCTGGGTTCAGTCACGGCTAGTGGCCCGTGGCACTTACCAGAGCAACGGCCCTACATCCTTCAACGGACAGGTCACCGGACACACCCTGGCCGACTTCCTGATGGGCAAATCGTCCTCCTTTTCGCAGAGTACCGGCCAGAATGGAGACGAAAAGCTGAACGTCCCGTCGCTGTTCGTACAGGACAACATCCGGGTCAACTCCAGGTGGGCCGTCAATGTGGGTCTCCGTTGGGATCCGTTCCTGTCGCCGATCAACACG
>CAIYHG010000161.1 GCA_903925975.1 uncultured Acidobacteriia bacterium
CAGGCCGACCCCAAGAAGGATCGCGACTACCCGTGGGTCGGCGAGACCTATGCGCTCGCCGGACAGCAGCACAGCGTCGTGATCATGAGCCACCCGGAGAATCCCAAGGACACACGCTGGTCGGCCTACCGCGACTACGGCCGCTTCGGCGCCTTCCCGAAGGCGCCGGTGAAGGCGGGCGAGACGCTGACGCTCCGCTACCGGTTTGTGATCGCCGACGGCGCGATGCCGCCGGCCGATGCGATCGAGAAAATCTACAATGCGTACAGTGCGGGCAATGCTGCGACGCCACCGGTCACGGTCCGCAAGGCCGATCAGTCCGCGCCGCCCAAGCCGAAGGCGCCAAAGTAAGGGTCGCTTGATGTCCCGCCGGGGTCACCGACCCCGGCTACAGCGCATGATTTTTTGTCGAGCTCGATTTCTGTAGCCGGGATCGTTGATCCCGGTGGTCTTTGTAGCCGGGGTCAGTGACCCCGGCAGAACGTATAGGAAAACCAAACTGAAAAGTATTCTAGCCCGTCTGGCGGTGGTGCGGGGTTTCGCGCTGGTCGGTCCGGTCGGCTGTGCAACGCAGCCTCGGCACAGCCCGAACGATGCGCAGGTCGTTGGCGCGACGCACGCCGCGCCGGCCAACTCACAGCCATGGAATCTACCGAGCCTGTGGCAGGCGCCGCGCGCGGAGCCGGCGGAAGGCTTCGCGACGAACCAGCTGCGCGCGGTGTTCTTCGAGGGCCTGCCGTGGACCGGCCAGCCGACGCGCGTGTTCGCCTACATCGGCATGCCGGAGCACAAGCCCGGTGAAAAAGTGCCCGCCATGGTGCTCGTGCACGGCGGCGGCGGCACGGCATTCGTCAAATGGGTCGAGCTGTGGAACAGCCGCGGTTATGCGGCCATCGCGATGGACACCTGCGGCTGCGTGCCGCGCGGTTCCTATGGTAAATGGCATCGCGACGCCCACGGCGGACCGGCCGGCTGGGGAGGCTTTGCACAGATCGCAGCCGCGGAACAGGACCAGTGGACCTTCCACGCCATCGCCGATGTCATCCTCGCGCATTCGCTCCTGCGCGCGCAGCCGGACGTGGATGCGACGCGCATCGGCATCACCGGTATTTCGTGGGGCGGCTACCTGACGTGCATCGCGGCCGGCGTGGACGGGCGCTACCGCCTCGCGGTGCCAGTCTACGGCTGCGGTTTCCTCGGCGACAACTCGACGTGGCTGCCGGAGTTCCAGAAGATGGGCGGAGAGCAGGCGGCCACCTGGCTGCGGCGCTGGGACCCGTCGCGCTACCTGCCGCGCGCACAGATGCCGTTCCTCTGGGTGGATGGCAGCAACGACTTCGCCTACCCGATGGACTCGCTCCAGAAATCCTACCGCCTCCCGACCGGCCCGCACACGCTCTGCACGCGCATCCGCATGCCGCACGGCCATGGCGGCGCGGGCGAGAACCCGGAGGAGATCCGCGCCTTCGCCGATCACATTCTCAAGGGCGGACCGGCGCTCCCGCGCATCACCGCTCAAGGCCGCGACTGGGCGACCTACGAGTCCCCGTCCCAGATCGTCAAAGCGGAATTGAATTACACGAAGGACAGCGGTGTGTGGAAGCTGCGGAAATGGGAGACGGTCCCCGCGACGCTCGACACCGCGCAGCACAAGCTCAGCGCAAACATTCCCGCCGGCGCGACCGTACATTACTTCAACATCACGGACGAACACGGCCTCGTCGTCAGCACCGAGCACCAGGAGAATTGAAGCCAGCGGCGCAGCGCCGAGAAGATTGAAGATTTAAGATTGAAGATTTCCGATTTGCGGTAGTGGAATTTACAATCACCTCTCGCGGAGCGAGAGGCCTACTTGGTGGCGGTTTCAGCAGAGTGGGCCTCACGCTCCGCGTGAGTCTTTCGTAGATTATCCTTCCACTCGTTGAAAGTTGTTTCGGAAAATCAAAGCGGAGCGGAGCTTCCGCCTCTGTGCCCTCCTCAGACCCCTGTGCCCTCTGTGGTAAAAGCTCGTTCGCATAGAAACATCAGCCACAGAGAGCCGCTGGGCTATGCTTTTCCCTGATTTCTGATCGCTGCCTTCAGACCACTGACTACTGACAACTGACGTCTGCAGCGGCAAATCTGAAATCTTCTCGGCGCCGCGCCGCCGGCTTCTTTCTTCAATCGGAATTTCCCGGTGCCGTACCACAAATCTTCAATCTGAAATCTTCTCGGCGCTGCGCCGCTGGCTGCAATCGGAAATCTGAAATCTTCAATCGGAAATTCTTCGGATGGCGGAAGGGGTGGGATTTGAACCCACGGAGGACTTACATCCTCTCCGGTTTTCAAGACCGGTGCAATAAACCGCTCTGCCACCCTTCCAATTTCTTGCGAGAGAACAACTAAACAAAATTCCGCGCAGCGGCCATCACGGGCGAAACGCCACCTCTCACCCACTTGTCACCGCCCCACGCTCGCCCCCGGGGCTCGAACAAGCGCATCCGCTGATCCTGGCGCGCGCCACCCTGCGCACAAATGCATGGCCGGAAATTAGGGAACGCGCACATCCCGTGCAAGACAAATCCTGTCCGAGGCCGTCGGGATCGGCCGCCCCCCACCCTCCCCGCCGCGCCCGCGCGTAGCCCAAAGCGGTTCGCAACGCATCTCAGTTTGCGCCATTTCTCCAGGCTTGGCCAATCTCCGCAGCAGTCGTCTTGCACTCGTTGTAGCGAACCGAGGCTGGAGCGGCCTACCACCCCGGTTTTTGTTGGCCCCACTTGTCACGCATCGCAGATGGAACTGAGCGCTATGCCCGTTCAGCGCCCG
>CAIYHG010000162.1 GCA_903925975.1 uncultured Acidobacteriia bacterium
CGCTCCGGCTGCGCCTACGCGAGACTTACACGCGGAAAGAAAGAAGGCTGGGTGACACTTCTACTTGCGTTAACAGGGTGACATTTCTATTTCTTTACAACACCAGAGGGAAGTGGGGGATGGAAGTGGAAGTGGGGGACTACGGAGGTCTGCCCGTCTTTTTTGGCAGGGCGGTTTCGCCGAAACCGCCGTCTTGGTGTGCGAAACGGATCGCTCGGCGAGCGGTCCCTACCTCAGTTGCCAAAAAGTCGGGCACACCCGATTACGGCGCAGTAAGATGCGCCGGTGTCATGACAGTTGGAGCGAGGTCAAATTTGGCGATTCCTCTTTTCCGCCTAACCCCTAAACCGCTAAACTCGGGTCCGGAAAACGGGTCAGGGATGGGTCAGGGATCAATTTCTGACCCTATGACCCCTGTTCTGACCCGCAGGGCGGGGATTGAACGAAGGGCGTCGGGAGGTAAGAACCGGAGCACGGCAGTGGACAGACGACTCATGGAGCGGTCGCTGGCGCTTCCCCGCAATGATCGCGAGGAACTGGCGCGGCGGCTGTTGATGAGCATCGAGACAGAAGACCCGGGCGAGGATGCGGGGGCGATCTGGGTTGATGAAATGCGGCGCCGGCTCGACGACCTGCATGCGGGGAAGGTGACGCCGGTCGAATGGCGCGGGGCCGTGGAGCGGGTGCGCAATGGGCTCAAAAGACGGAAGACGGCATGAAACTCCGCATGCTCCCGGTGGCCGAGCGGGAGATGATGGCCGCCGCACAATGGTATGAGGACGCGCAGGGCGGGCTGTTCGAGATTGAGAAACACCCGAAACGGTTCGCGCTGATTCAGGAAGAGATCAAGAGGTCTCACGTTCGGCAGAGGCAGGTCTCGCGCCGAGACGCGGAGAGGATGAGAGCTTGCGCGGCGAAGTCACTCGTGGCCGTCTTGGTTCCGGTATCGCCCACGCCGCGGCGGCTCATGCGTGCCATCCGTGAAATCCGCGGCTGCAAATTTGTGCCGCCCCGGCGGGGCTTGGATGGCGCACATATGCCTACCCAGCGCTTACGCCATGGGCCAACCTGTGCGGCCCCTACGCCGATTCCGGCTTCATCCGTGACACGAACGATCGGTTTCGTCTCAGGCTGCGAAGGTTCCTGCCACCCGCCAATCCGGCGGGAACCGTGTCCGAAGCGGGGTGCCAGCATTCGGGAAAAAGGCGGGTACACCCCGGTCACACGATCTTTGTCCAATGGCTTGACCTAAGTATCGGCTAGCTTGTACATTAGCGGACTGCCGTAACATACTCCACCGTAGGCGTTTGCACCCTTGTTCGGAGGTACTCGATGGCCACAGTGAGTCAGCCCGGATCCAGAGGCGGTCTTATCACCGCACTCGTGATCTTCGTGATCTTCTTCCTGATCGCCGCGATCTTCGCGGTGAAGACCAATTCAGAACTCAAGGTCAGAGAGACCGAACTGGTGAACTACAAGAAGCAGTTCCCCAAGGTCGTGCTGGAACAGGAAGTGCAATCGGCGAACGAGTTGACAGACAAGCTCCGCGCTGAGACCAGCACCAACGACTCCCTCTACAGCATCCTCCTGCGCCAGCGCGAGGAACTTGCCCGCCAGATCACCGGGCAGGTCAACACCAACAAAGAGGCGATCGACGCGGCCGCCAAAACCGTGGCGTCGGCCAACGAGAGCCTCAAGGGCGCTGGCGTCAGCGTGCCCGGCGGGGCACTCACCGCCGGCGTGCAGATCCTCGCCGACGCCATCAACAGCCGCGAGGCCCGCATCAGGGAACTCACCACCCAGGCCGCCAGCCTCAGCGACCAAATCAAACAGGCCAACGACGCCGGCAAGCAGAAGGCCGACGAGCTCGAAAAAG
>CAIYHG010000163.1 GCA_903925975.1 uncultured Acidobacteriia bacterium
CAACCGGACTCCGTGCTCAACGACATCGTGGCGCAACAGGGGTTGATCCTCAATGCGGCGCAGAATCGGCACAAGTACGAAACGGCGGGCATCAACGCGGCTCTCCCGGTGGGGTCCAAGGGGTTCACTCCGATGGAGACAGCGCCTTCTATTACGTCTACCCCACAGAGCAAATATAAGGCCGGTGATACTCGCAAAATCAACGGCGTAACTTACACTCGTAACGAGGCTGGTGAATGGTATCCCCAGTAACCGTCCTCCGAGATTCCGATATCGACCGAATGTCGGCAGGCGCGCCGGTGCTGAGGGATTCCGACATCGAGGCTCACGAACAGCAGCCATCCGCCGCCGCGCGCTTCTTCATGCCGTTCGTGAAGATGGCGGCCGATGCGGTCCACTACGTCAAGAACCCGGCGGACGCTGGCCCCGTGGCGCTGCACCTCCTGAAACTTGCCGCCGAGGCCGCAATCCCCGGCTATGGTCCGCAGGTGGTGGGTGGAGAGATAGCCCACGGACTCGCTGATCCTATCGTCCATGCCGTGAAATCGGGAGACTACGCGGGCGCGGCGGGGCAGGCCACGCTTGACGCGCTCATGGCGGCCGCCCCGGAAGCGGGCGAACTCGGAGAGGCCGCCGGATCGGCGGCGGAGATGGCCCGAACCGCCATCAAGGGGGGAATCAAGGAAGGAATGACGCCCATCAGGTACGGGCGTCTGAACATCCCAGTCCCTTCATCGGTGGCTGGAGCTGCCGCCGCGGGGTATGCGGGCCATTACCTGGGGCTTCCAGCCGAACTGTCAGCCGCCGTAGGGGCTGTCGCGCCGGTCGTGCGCGGCGGAGTGCGGGCCGTGCGCGCGGCCATGGCGGAGCGCGCTGCCGCCGAGGCCGCCTCCGAGGCCGGATTCGGAGTGGCAAGCGGAACGACTGCGCTCCCGACGCGCGCCGCCTCAGTTTCCCCTGGTATCGTTCCGGAAGCCGGCGGGCTCCTGCCGGGGATGCGCGAGGAACTAGAAGCGCGCATTGCATCGCAGCAACCCCCCGGATTCGGCGTAGCAGGCGGCTCCACGGCCGCCCCGACGCGCGGGGTACCCATGACGCCGGGAGTTATCCCCGACGTGGCTGGCGCCCTACCTGGCGCGCCGGTCGCGGCATCCACGCCAGTGGCCGCCGCGCCGGTTTCAGCTTCACCAGCCGTTTCCATGCCCAGCGCGGTCGATTCGCTGCGCGCCGAGTTGGAAGCGGCCCATGCACCGCCGGCCGCCGCGCCGTCTGTAGAATCCCTCCGCGTGGACCTGGAAGCCAGCCTTCGGGACGGAATCGCGCGCGCCAACGGATTCAAGAAGGGCTTCGAGGCTATCCCGACAGACAACCCGGCGCGCCAGAACATCCAGGCGACCGCCGCCGCCATCGCGCGCGCGGAGCAGGGCGCGCCGGAAGTCTCCGCCGCGCCGGTTTCAGCACCGTCGCCAGCCGCCGCGCCGCCTGTGGCCGCTACCGAGGCTCCCGTATCCGGCGCGCCCACTCCGCCGCCCACGATGGAGATGCCCCGCTTCCAGGTGCAGCCCACGCCGGACGAGGCTTCCATCTCCACGCCGCGCAGCTACGCATCGGCGCGCAGCCATCCCGACGTTACCGCCGCGACCGCCTACGAGACTCCGGTGGTATCTCCGGTGCCGCGCCAACCGCAGTTCGATACGTTCCACAGCCCATACAACGCCAACGGCGATTACATGAGCGCGAACGCGCGCGCCCTGCAAATTGAGCAGTGGAACGTGGCCAACAAGGGCATGCGCCTCGCGCAGGCGATGGACAAAGCGGGAATCACCCTGGCCGATGTGCAGAAGGCGACCCCGGAGCAGTGGCAGTTCATCGAGAAGACGCTGAAACAGAAGGGGCTGATCGACTCGGAGCAGGTAATCGACGGGAAAGTGATCCCCGGCGAGACGGTCCCCGAGGAAGCCATCCCGTCTATCATCAATAACCTGTGGAAGATCCAGGAGGCCAAGAAAGCACTCGGCATCTCCGGCAGCGAGCCGACCGGCATCGGCGGGTTAATGAGGAAAAAACCATGAGACGACTGATTTTCATTCTGGCGCTCGCCGCGCCACTCTTCGCACAGACCACGATCCGCTGGCGCGCAACCACTGGCGACGTGAGCCTGAGCGGCAGCGCCTACAGCGCCACCGTGCAGCAACCGACCGTAGCGTCACTCAGCGGCAGCGCTGCGTATCTGGACCAGGTGCAAGTCTACTGCTCCGTGGCGTGCTCCGTCACTCAGGCGGTTAACGGGGCCGCGGCGACCTCGACCGCAGGCACATTCCAGGCGCTGCTACCGACGCCGCTCAACGCCGTCGTACCGCTCACGTTCTGGACCGCATCGAACGTCGGTACCGGGACGGACCAGGGCGGCATCAC
>CAIYHG010000164.1 GCA_903925975.1 uncultured Acidobacteriia bacterium
CCGCCGCACCGGAGAGCCCTCAGAATCCCTCGCTACAGGCCGCAACTGACCACTATTTTTCGCTGCGCCGAGAAAGCCCCAGCCACCCCGCCTCTTTTGCCCATCAGCGCCCGTCCGCCGCACGCTGGTGAGAAATCGCGGTTAGGACGCTCCGCTAATTTTGCGCTCGTATCCTAACTTACATCGTTATAGGACAAAGTCAATAGTGTAAGGCTCTATTATAGTCCTATACTCAGGTAGGTACCTGAGGCAAGTATAGGTACCAAAGCCAGTCTCCGATGGTTGTCGTAGGAGCTGAGCGTTGGAGTGGAGCCTGGGCGGTTTTCGAAGCCGGAAAATGGGCGGAGCGAGACTCGGCAACGCGGCCTTGGCAGGGCCGATGCCTTGCGCGGTCCCGGCGCCACGGTCCGACGATTTCCGGGCCGCTTGTTTCCGGCGTGCCAGTGATTCAATATGGTGTAGGGGCCCTTAGCTCAGCGGTTAGAGCAGCGGACTCATAATCCGTTGGTCGAAGGTTCAAATCCTTCAGGGCCCACCAGAACGCCCCGCCCTTGCCGGTTCTATCGGGTGACGCTATCTTGTGAGGCGCCGTCAGCCGATTTCCATCGAAATCGAATATTCGAGCCGGGATTCGGCCGCCCCGCGGTAGGTGCCGATCGCGGGATTGGCCGATGCCGCGTCTGCCGCGGCCGCTATGGGAACGTGGGCATTGGTCACTGCCAGACCGCGGGACGGGTCATAGCCGCGCCAACCGGAGCTTTCCAGGTAGACTTCCGCCCAGGCGTGCAGTTCGCCGCCGTCTTCCGCCAATGCGGCGCCAAGCTCATACCCGCTGACGAACCGCGCGGCGATTCCGGCCGAACGGCACGCCGCGCAGAATAATACGGCGGCGTCCCTACAGGACCCCTCCCTGAGCGCCAGCGTCTGGCCGGGGGGATAAGGCGGACCGTCGCGCCGGACCACCTGTTTCGTGCGGTCGCAGAGCGCCCGGTTCAGCGCGTCCAGGAAGGCCATTGTCCCGCCGCCGCAACCGGCTGCCAGCTCTTGAGCGAAGGCCGCCACGTCGCGGTCGCTTTCCGCGGCTAGGTAAGCTCCCAGCACTCCGCGCGAGGCTTCGGGGTACTGCACCGGCAAATGGGAATCGCCTGGCTGAATCAGGAAGTCGAACGGGTTATCGCGCAGCGTCTCCACTTCGAAGCGCGTGCGCAGCGTCAGGCGTTCCGTCAGGTTTTCGAACCATGCGTGCGTTACCGAGTTGCCATCCTGGTCGATGGCAGTCCAGCGGCCGGCCGGCGCCGGTTCTATCTCCAGCGAGAACTCGCGCAGACGCTGGCTGGCGTCCTCGCGAGGGCGCAGCCGTATCGCGTGAGGCTCCAGGTAGACCGGGGCGGAGAAACCGTATTCGATCCTGTGTTCTACGGAGATTCGCATGTAGGAAACGACGCTTCGATCCACTCCGCCGGCAGTTCCATCACGCTCTGGCGCATGCGCTCCTGCCACCAATCGGAGATTGAGCGCAGTTCATCGCGCTGGTATCGCCGCTCGATGAACTCAAAGCTGCCTTTCCGGTACAGCAAAACGTCCATGGGGAAGTCCACGTCCGCGGCGCACCGCCGCGTGGCGTCAAATGCCAGAACCCCCACTTTGAAAGCGTACGGCATGGAATCGTTGTAGTGCAGCGAACGTTCCAGGATCGGCATGCCGTAACCCGATGCGCCGATAATCTGGTAGGGCGTATCGGAGCCGATCTCCACCCAGTTGCCTTCCGGGTAGATCAGGAACAGCCGGTGATTGGAGTCGCCCGTTCCCTGGCCGCCTATCAGGGAGAAGGCATTGAACTTCAGGCCGTTGCTTTCGAGCGCCTCGCGATCTTCGGCGGAGACTTTGCGCACCTGCTGCGCGTAGAGGTTTACCACTCTGTAGAGGCGTTCCCGGGTCATTACGTCCTTGGCTAAGGCTTCCTCGAAGTAGAGCAGGATCTTGTCGCGCGCGGAGCGGAGCCCCGAGGTCATCACGAAGAATGCGAAGCCGGGCCCCTGGTACACCGCGGTCTTCTTCGCCACCAGGCACTCATTTCCGCTGAGGACGCGCGTGTCGGCAATGGCGACCAGTCCGTCTCCCAGGTTGATTCCGAGGCAAAAGGTCATAATGTTACGCGTTCGCGCCGATCCCCGCGCCGAGCCGGCTGTGCCGCAGCGCGAAGAAATCCGCGGAGACGCAATCATCAATTGTATTCATTTTTGTCTGCAGCGCGTCGCAGAACTCGTGCAGGCCGCCGGTGAGGATCGGTTCCACGCGGGCGAAATCGAGTTCGCCCCTGAGTTGTCCTAGCCGCTGTTCGCTGGCGCAGGAGAAGGTTCCGCCCGGCGTCCCCGTGATGGCGTGAAGGCTGCGGTCGGCCCGGCCGATACAGTACCGGATGGCCCTCGGGAAGTCTCCGTCCAACAGCAGAAACTGCACGATTCGCTCCGGCGCGATGCGGCCGTAGAGCTTGCGGTACATCTCAAAAGCGCTGACCGATTTCAGTACGGCGGACCACTGCACGTCGTCGTAGGGCGTGCCCACGTCGGCCACCGAAGGCAACAGCATAAAGTACTTGACGTCGAGGATGCGCGAGGTCTTCTCGGCGCGCTCAAGCAACGTTCCCACGCGGTTGAAGTGCCATGCCTCGTTGTGGCTCATGGTCACGTCTTTGATGCCTCCGAACAGATGGCACGCCATGCGCACCGCGCGGCAGAACGCGGGCAGTGACCCGTGCTTCGGGCGCCGGCTTTCCTCCGTGATGAACAGATACATATCGTTCACCTGCGTCCACATTTCCGAGGAGATCACCTCACGCACGGAACGCGCGTCTTCCCGGGCGCTGCGAATGCACGAGAAAACGGAGTTGGGGTATTCCGGGTCGAAGGCCAGAAACTGCAGCGCGTTGCGCAGCGTGGCTTCGCCGTAGCGCTCCCGGAACAGGGCGCTGTCGCCGCTGGCATCGATGATCGGCTGCCACTGGCCGGTGTAATCCTGCGGAAGGTCTATCAGCAGGTTGTGGTTCACGTCCAGGAACCGCGCCACATTTTCGGCGCGTTCGATGTAGCGCCCCATCCAATAGACGGCGTCGGCCACGCGGCTGAGAAGGGGTTGTACGCTCGGCATCTTATCGCTCCTCCTCCTTGGAACCGGGGTCATGGGCGAGCACCCACGTGTCCTTGCTGCCGCCTCCCTGAGAGGAATTGACTACCAGCGAGCCCTTGCGCATCGCTACCCGCGTGAGTCCGCCCGGCAGCACGTAGATTTCCTTGCCGCAGAGCACGAAGGGCCGCAGGTCTACATGCCGCCCCTCCACGCGGTCTTCCACGATGGTGGGCGCGCGGGAGAGTGCCAGCGTGGGCTGGGCGATGTAGTTGCGCGGGTTGGCGGAGATCCGGCCCGCGAAATCCTCGCGTTCAGCCGCGGTGGAATGCGGCCCCACCAGCATTCCGTAACCACCCGATTCGTTGGCCGCCTTCACTACCAGTTTCTCCAGATTTTCCAGTACGTATTTTCGGTCTTTGTCCCGCCAGCACAAGTAAGTCGGCACGTTCGGCAGAATCGGGTCCTCGCCTTCGTAGTAACGGATCATGTCCGGTACATAGGCGTAGATCACCTTGTCGTCGGCAATGCCGTTTCCCGGTGCGTTCACCAGCGTGACGCGCCCGGCGCGGTAGGCCGCCATCAGCCCGGGCACGCCCAGCAGCGAATCCGGGCGGAAGGCTTCGGGGTCCAGGAAATCGTCGTCCACGCGCCGGTAGACCACATCGACGCGCTGCAGCCCCTTGGTGGTCCGCATGTAGACGTACCCGTCGTCAACTACGAGGTCGCGCCCTTCCACCAGTTGCACGCCCATTTGCCGGGCCAGGAAGCTGTGCTCGAAGTACGCGGAGTTATAGATCCCCGGCGTGAGCACCACCACGCGCGCCTGCGTCGCGTTCGGCGAGAGTGACTCCAGAACCTCCAGCAGTCGGCTGGGGTATTCGCTCGTGCCGCGCACCGTCAGCCCTTCGAACACGCGTGGGAAGATCCGCTTCAGCACTTCGCGGTTCTCCATGACGTATGAAACTCCGGAGGGCACGCGGAGGTTGTCCTCCAGCACGTAATACTGGCCGTCGCGGTCGCGCACAAGGTCCGTTCCGGTGATGTGCGCCCACACGCCGAACGGCGGGTTGAGCCCCTGGCACTGCTCGCGGTAAGAGACGGCGCTGGTAACCACTTCCTCCGGAATCGTGCCGCTCTTGAGTATCTTCCTGTCGTGATAGATATCGTCTATGAAACAGTTCAACGCATGGATGCGCTGTTTCAGGCCGCGCTCGATGTAACTCCACTCTTTCGCCGAGACGATCCGCGGGATCAGGTCGAACGGGAAGATCCGTTCGGCGCCCTGCTGGTCTCCGTAGACGTTGAATGTGATCCCGAGCTGCAACAGCAGGCGCTCGGAGGCGTTCTTGTGCCGCATGAGCTGCTCGCCGCCGAGTGCATTGATGGTTTCGAGGACCATTTGCGCCTGCGGCCGCACCACTCCGTCTCTTTCGAACATCTCGTCGAAGTAGCCGTCCGTACTGTAGTTTGAAAAGAACATGGCGCCGCTCCAAACAAGTAACCGATCATACAATCATCGCCGAGCGGCATGGCGGAAGTGAAAGAGAAATAATTGATAGGGACCATAGCTTCCGGCATCGGTATCCGGCTGCGCGGGCCATCCCGAATGCGCGGCGGGAATGCCAGTCCGTGGACGATCGCGCCTAACCGCGCAATTCCATGATCAGCGCGTCGAGCGCGATGGTCTTCTGAATGTTGCGCCGGATCAATCGCGCGGCTTCATCCACCTGCGCCACGGCCTTCCGCACCCATGCGAACGAGGCGCGCCCAGAAATTGCCTCTAACTCGCCGCGGATGTCCTGATTCCGGATTTCTCCCGCGCCTTCGCGCAGCAGCATCACGTCCCTCAAGAGGTCGTACAGCACTTTGAGGTAGAGTTCGAGCTTCTCGCTCTTGTTGCGCCCGATGGCCTCGGATACCGGAATCCACGATCCGAACGGCGCCGCGCCGGCCGCGGCTTTCAGTAGCGTCAGCATCGCCGCGCGCCGCCGGTCGTAGGCGTCCAGATCGATCGAGATCGCCAGGCCCGGGCTGCCCGCCGCCAGTTGGATGCGGCGTTCCACGCGGTCCAGGTTGCGCGCCCGCACGAAGGCGCGCATCTCCTCGGGCGAGAGCGGCGCGAAATAGAAGGGCAGGGAGCGCGAGCGAATCGTCGGCAGCAGATCGTAGGCGTTTTCCGCCGTCATGATCAGAATCAGGTGGGGCGGCGGCTCTTCGAGCGTCTTCAGCAGCGAGTTCGCGGCCTGGTCGTTGGCGCGGTCTACGTGATCGATAAGGAAGATGCGGCGCTTGCCCTTGTGCGGCAGAAACGGCGCGCGTTCCTTGAGAAGCCGCGCCTGCGGAATCGAAATCTGGCGCATCGGGCCGTCGGGGGGAAAGGTCACGAAATCGGGATGCGTCGCCACCAGCAGCGGCTCGTCGTTGCGCTTCTCCGCCGGCAATTTCTCGCGCGCCGCCAGCATCTCCTGGTTGCGCGGCAGGCTTAGGTCGTCGGCTTCAATCAGTTCCGGGCGGCCTAGCAGGCGTTCGCCCAGCCTGCGGGCCAGCGTCGCTTTGCCCACGCCTTCGGGCCCGGCGAACAGCAGCGTTTGCGCCAGCCGGTCCTGCGCGATCATCCGTTCCACGGCGTCGGTGACGTGCGCGTTGCCCCAGTAATTATCGAACATAGGGCGAGACCGCTTCCCATACCGCGCGCTCGATTTCGTCGATGGAGGCGCGCCCGTCCACCACTTTCACGCGTTCGGGTTCGCGCGCCGCCAGCGCGTGGTACTCATCGTACGCGCGCCGGTGGAAGTCCAGCGATTGATCGTCCATGCGTGTTTCGCAATGCGGCTCCGCGAGGTTGCGGGCCCGTGCGCGCGCCAGGCTCACCTCGGGATCGATGTCCACCAGGATAGTCAGGTCGGGCTTCAGGCCCCGGCAGGCGATGCGGTCCAGATCGATCACGTTCTGCGCGCCCAGCCCGCGCGCGCAGCCCTGATAGACCAGCGTCGAATCCGTGAAGCGGTCGGCGATCACGATCTCGCCGCGCCCGAGCGCCGGCAAAATCAACTCGTCCACGTTCTGCGCCCGCGAAGCGAAGTAGAGCAGCATTTCCGTGGTCGGGCTCAACTCCTGGTTCGCGCTATCCAGCAGAATGCGGCGGATCATGCCGCCAATGCGCGTCCCGCCCGGCTCGGCGGTTTCAAGCGTGGTGCGGCCAATCTGGCGCAGGCGCTCCACAAGGCGGCGCATCTGCGTGGTCTTGCCTGAGCCGTCCATCCCTTCAAATGTGAGAAACAGGCCGCGCGCTGGCATTGGAACAACTATTGTAGCGGCCTCTGCGCGGGGCAGCGGCGACACGCCCCGCCTGGGTGAAATCCCCCAGTCGCGCCCACGGCGGCAGCCTCGCCTTGTCGCAATTTGCCTCATGTTTTCAAACTGGTTATGCTGGTTACATAAGTGCTGCACACCCTGTCCGCATATCTGGAGAAGCAATGAACTTCGATCAAAGCCCGATGCTGGTGATCTGGGAAGTCACGCAGGCGTGCGACCTGGCCTGCGTCCATTGCCGCGCTTCCGCTCTGTCCGAACGGAATCCGCGCGAGTTGACCACGGAGCAGGGCTACCGCCTTCTGGACGAGATCCGCTCTTTCGGCGAGCCGCTGATGGTCTTCACCGGCGGCGATCCGTTGAAGCGGCCTGACCTGTACGACCTGATCCGCTACAGCGTGAAGATCGGCCTGAGGACGAACGTGACTCCCAGCGCCACTCCGCTGCTCACCAATGAAGCGATCCAGAGATTCAAGGACGCGGGCGTCACGCGCATGGCCATCAGCCTGGACGGGCCCGATGCCGAAACGCACGATGCCTTCCGCGGCATCCCCGGCACGTTCGACCGCGCGCTGGTAGCGCTCCGGTTCGCGCGCGATATCGGCCTCGATACCCAATTTCAAACCACGGTGACGAAGCGCAACATGCACCGCCTGGATGAAATGGCCGAGATCGCCAAGGAAGTCCGCACCAAGATGTGGAGCCTGTTCTTCCTCATCGTGACCGGCCGCGCGGCGGAAACCGACGATCTGACCGCGCCCGAGTACGAAGAAGTCTTCAGGTTCATGTACGAACTTTCGAAGACGGCGCAGTTCGGAATCAAGACCACCGAGGCAATGCACTACCGCCGCTACGTGGCGCAGCGCATCCGCGAGGAAGGCCGGGCCGCCGAAAACGAAGCCGCGAAGGGCGTAGCGTGGCGCACGGCCGGAGTCAGCGACGGCAAGGGTTTTGTTTTCGTCTCGCACACCGGCGAAGTTTACCCGAGCGGCTTCCTTCCGCTCAGCGCCGGCAACGTGCTCACCGATCCCCTGACGAAGGTGTACCGGGAATCGGACCTGTTCGTTTCGCTGCGCGACACCTCTCAGCGCCACGGAAAGTGCGGCCTATGCGAGTACGTAAAGGTGTGCGGCGGATCGCGCTCGCGGGCGTACGCCTTCACGGGCGACTATCAGGGTGAAGATCCCCGTTGCGTCTACCAGCCCCATCTGGCCGACGCCGTAACCGGCTAGAAAGTCCCCGGTGAGGGCCTGCCGTTGTGGGGCGGACGCCCTCGTCCGCGCCGGACCCCCGGTCCGGCCAATCCTGATAGGGGATTAGCGCCAAGGGCAATGCCGACCGAGCCCGCCGGCCTATTTGATCACCATTTCCTTCTCGGTCTCAATCTCTGGACTGAGCAGGCGCATGGTGACCGGAAGCCCGCCAACCGATGCCGCGGCGTCTCTCGTGAGCTTTTCGAACCCATCGAACATCTCCTGCTTCGTCCAGGCGTTTGAGTTCACGATGAAAGAGATTGTTGTCGCCTCTTCCTTGCTCAACAAAACGCTGAAGCCCTGGTCGATGAAGTACTGACCCGACTTGAAGGCCTCGCCCAGCGCTCGTGCGTCGGCTTCGGTTGCCGAACCCAGGTAGAAGACTTCGTCCTTCGTTCCAATTCGCGCCCGGCCAATGCCCAGTTCTTTTCGCGTCCTGCCTGTGGAATCCAACAGGCGAACCCGAAGGGGGAATCCGGTTGCGAACAGGCCTAGGCGCCGACCGAGTTCCTCAAACTTGAGAACCGCCTCGCGGTTGTCCCAGAAGCCGTCTTGAAGCGTAAAGGAGACGATCTTTTGTTCTGCCGTCTTCGAGTACCGAACATCCAAACCCGCGTTTGTGAAGTAGCCAGTGCTTTTTAGTGACCGGGCCAACGTCTCAGCGTCGCTATCCGTCACAAGGCCACCGTAACCATAGGTGACGGTGTCCTTCCCCATGTGCAGCTTTACTATCTGCGTCTTGCCTGAATCTCCAACACCTGCAAAATACATCCACATCGCAACGGCAATCACTGCCGCTACGCCAACGGGCACGGCGTACAATGCAAGCTTTCTCCCCCGCCTCACAGCGGGCTTGCGTTCCTGCTTGCCAGGCGCGGACATGTTGCGAGACGCGGACATGCCTTCATGTTAGCCCGTCTGACCTGCCCCGCAAAACTCGGCCCATGCCGAAACCGGCTCCCGCGGGGCGCTGAAGCTCGCCACCGAGCCCCGGCGGGCAAGTATTTCAGGTGTATTCCCCAGTTCGCGACGCAAATAGGGCTCCTTTCCCGGGATTCCGATTGACGGAACTCCGTTCTCATGCTTAAATCGGCCTTACGAAGTAAATAAAGAAAACGGGCGCGGCGGCTGCTTCTCCTTGATGTTAAAGAATTTTTTCTTGACACGGGTGGGGCAATCGGTTATCAATAGGTTTATCGCGTCAGAGTTTCAAAAAGCAATTTTTGTGTTTGAGTTCTGTAGGCACGCAAGAGTAAGACAACAAAAAAGTACGTGCCGCAGGCAGCCTTCAGTAGCATCCGGCTAACCGGCTTACCGGTAGCCGACAGTATGTACTCTCCGCCCGACACGGAGAAGTTCCCTGGGTTGACTGAACAGGTTTAGAGCACCACTAGAGGCTCAGGTTGAAAGAGAACTTCCGCCGATTCAATTTTTTCAAAATCTCAAGGAGAAACAAATGAATTTTCGCAAAGTACTTATTGCGTTAGCCGCACTCACTCTGTTCGCGAGTCTGGCCATCGCAGACATCCCGGTGGCGTCGACGCTGAGTTGCACGGTCGCCCCCGTATCTGCGCCCACGGTCCGCAGCGAAGGCAAAGCGGAGCTGGTGGGTGACATTACCATCACTTGCGTCAATGGCCCGGCCAAAGTTGGCTCCGGCCTCGATATCGGGTATACCAACATAGTGCTTGATTACGGCGTCCCTGTGACCAGTCCTGTGGCTGGCACCGGCATCGATGCCCTACTTACGTTGGATGCTTCCGGCGGCACTGAGCCGACCGTCGCAATTCTCAACGGCGGCCCGATTTGCACCGTGACTGACAACAAGGGCTGGAATGTCCTCGCTGTTCCCACGGGCAAGGCCGGCATCGGCCCCAGCTGCGTCATCGGCGCGACGCCCAATTTGGGCACGTTGACCGGCAACTACAGCGTGGCGTTCCAGGGGTTCATTCCCACGGACAAGCCGAACCAGGTGGAGTTCGATAACGTGCCGGTGAGCGCCCTCACCTCGAATACCCAGCACGTCTTCCGCATCCTGAACGTTCGTGTTACTCCGAGCGGCACCACTCCGGTTGCGGCTACGGTCACCTTCAAGGCTAGCTCTGACTCTCTGGTCGGTCTGGCGGTTGGTAGCGGAAGTCCCGCCGCCGTCGGCACCCCCGCCGCCGCTCTGGTTGGCTCCGTCCTGGCCCCCGGCATCACCATCTGCGGTTCGACGACCCTCAGCGGCGCCACCGGCAACCCGGATCTGGCGATCCTGACTTTCAGGGAAGGTTTTGCCACGGCTTTCAAGCCTCTCGATCTGACTGGCGCGGCCTACCCGGCTGGCGCAAGCAACGCCAACGCCGTGAATCTGAGCGGCAACAGCGCGAAGATCTCCGGCGTTACGTATAACAAGTTCATGACTGAAACCGGCACGCAGGTTAGTGTCGCTGCGGTCGCGACCTACGGCATCGCCACTGGTCCTACCCGCGTGAAGGCCGTGTTCGCCGGACTCGACAAGAACATCACCTACTACGTGACCATCAACAACGTTGAAACCTTCAACCAGGCAGCTACCGCCGCGAATACCAGAGCGAGCCTGCTGCCCCAAACCGTTCCGACCGGAAAGACGGCCGAAACTCAGGTTGTGGGTACCTTTGAAGCGGCCGCCGGAACGGCCCACGGTACGGTTAACGTGGCGAAGCTCGCGGTTTCCAGCACCGGAACTGCAACAGCCGTCTGGGAAGTAACCTCCCCCGACGTCACCGCCGTCGATTCGCTCAATTTTGCGGTCTACGCAGTATTCAACGCCGCAACCGCTCCGACGCCGACCACCGCTGCCACCGTGCAGCTCGGGCTCGCTCCGACGGAAACCACCACCGGCGCCGCCCTCACCTGGATCCCGCGGTTTGCCGCTCCTCCGGCCGCCGGCGCGTTCGCTCCGGTCCTGAAGTGCCAGACCAGCCTGCTCTTCCCGTTCGTCACCAACCAGAGCGGGTTTGAAACCGGCATCGCGGTCGCCAACACTTCGGCAGATCCGTTCCAGACAACGACTTCCGCTGGCACCTGCTCCGTGCAGTTCTACGGCACGAATGCTCCTGCTGCCGCCGTTGTGATTGGGCCGGCTGCTGGTGTAACCGCTGGTACAGTCACTGCTGCCACCGCCTCCTCTCTTGGCTTGGTGAACTTCCAGGGCTATGGAATTGCGACCTGCAACTTCCAGTTTGCTCATGGATTCGCCTTCGTCCAGGGGAATGCCGGCGCAGCCAACTCAACTGCCATGGGTTATTTGCCTGTGGTTCTGGCCGGCACGACCCGCGGTCAGGCCATCCAGGGCGAGAGCCTCGGACAGTAAGTTAGAACCATTGCTTCACTTTGAGAGGGGGGCTTCGGCCCCCCTCTTTTTATTTCCACACAGCCACAATACCTTCTTCGCCTCTTGTTCGCCTCACTTACAATATCTGGTGTGTGTCTCAATTAGTGTAGAACCTGTAGTGTTCCACTAACTGCTGGACTATCAGACACTTCCCCAAAAAAACTGTTGCCAAACAAGAAACCGCGTGACACTATGAGTTGTGGTGGCCAGAATTGGCCGAACGTGGGCTTAAGTGGAAAACTTGGAACAAATCCCGCCGCGGGTCGAAGCTCCACTAGGGATGTACGCCACCCGCGTCGACGACAAGGGCCGCGTGAAGCTGCCTGTGGATTTCCAACAGTATTTTGCGCAGTTGGGTGAATCCAGGTTTTTCGTCACCAGCCTTGATCGGCGCATAGCTCAAATCTACCCTATTTCGGTCTGGCGCGAAAACGTAAAATTTCTGGCCTCTTTCCGGAAGAACCCCGCGCTCGCCCGCAAGGTATCCTTCAACGCAAATGACCTGGGAGGCCTAGCCGAACTGGACAGCCAGGGGCGCCTGCTCTTTCCCGCCGAATTGCGACGGGAGTTGGGCATGGAGAACTCGGCCGTTCGGCTCTACGTGGTGGATGAGCGGGTCGAGGTGCTGAGCGACCGGGCCTATGAGGAGGACAAGCAGTTGGCCAAGGAGGCAGGCCCGGAGGCCGTGAACGACCTGCTGAAAGAGGGGTTGAAGTGACGCCCTATGCACTATTCCGTCATGGCCGAAGAAGCGATCTCGTTGCTGGCAATCCGTCCGGACGGCGTCTACATCGACGCGACTACGGGCTTGGGCGGGCACACCGGCTTGATCGCGCGTCAGCTCACCACGGGTTATGTGATTGCCAACGACCGGGATGCGGAGTCGCTCGAGACGGCGCGCCAGAACACTCTGGAGTGGGCCGATCGCATCCGCTTCTGTCACGGTTCGTTCAGCGAGTTGCCGCGGGCGCTCGCGGCTTCGGGATTACGGCAGGCGAACGGGCTGCTGGCGGACTTGGGAGTCTCGCGATACCAGCTCACGTCGCCGGAGAGAGGGTTTTCGATTTTGACGGATGGGCCGCTCGATATGCGCATGGATCGCTCCAGGGGCGCAACGGCGGCCGATCTGGTCAATTACACCGCCGAAAAGGCGCTTGCCGACCTGATTTTTCAGCTAGGCGAAGAGAGGAGGGCGCGGAAGGTAGCCAGAGCAATCGTCCGAGCACGGCCCATACGGAGCACATCACATCTGGCCGATGTGGTGTTGCGGGCCGTGCCCAGGACGGGTCGTTTGCACCCTGCCACCAAGACCTTCATGGCCCTGCGCATGGCGGTGAACGACGAACCCGGTCAACACGACGCGCTGCTGGATATCGGCCCTCGGCTGCTCTCGGGCGGCGGGCGCATGGTCGTGATCAGTTTCATGTCTTTCGACGACCGCAAGGTCAAAGAGAAGTTTCGCGAGCTCGGGCGGGAGGGCCGCGCGACGGTTTTGACGAAACACCCGCTTGTGCCGAGCGACGCGGAAGTCTCGGCGAATCCGCCTTCGCGCAGCGCCAAGCTACGCGCGGTGGAGATGGCGTAAGGGTTGTCTTTGTGGATCGAGTGACGAGGTAGAGAGAACATCATGGCGACGCTGCCGGCATTCTTGCGAAGGACTGAGAGCGGAGCGGCGCGCGGGCCGGAGCCCGTACGCCCTGGCCGGGACGAGTTTCAATTGCGCCCGCTGCCGCACGACCACGTCTATTTCTATTCGAAGAAGATCGACAATTCACGCCTGGAGCGCGAAGCCGATCCGAAATCGGGGCGCAAGTGCTGGTCCGCCGTTGGGGCGGCCTGCGCGGCGCTGATTCTGCTGGGAGGCCTCATGGCGCCCCCCTTGGCTAACACCATCGCCGGCTATAAACTGGAATCTCTCCGCGCGGACGAACGCCGCCTGCTTGATGAAAAGCGCGCCGCGGAGCTTCAGGAAGCTCAGCTCCTGAGCCCCGAGCGGCTCGAACAAATCGCCAGGGATCGCAATCTCGTCGTCCCCGGGCCGGGTCAGGTGGTCCGCCTGAATCCGAGCGACGATGCCGTCGCAATGGTGAAGCAGTAGCCGTACAGGGGGCGTGAGTCTCTCACGCGGAACAGCATGCTGGAGCGCCGTCTTACCTGGCTGGCCGGGGGCATACTTCTCTGGGGCGCAGCCGTTTTCGTCAAATTAGTCTCGCTGCAGGTCTTTGAGCACGCACGATACGCGGATCTCGCCCGCTCGCGGCAGGAACTCGGAATCGAAGTGCCGGCGCCGCGCGGCGCCATCTTCGACCGCACCGGGCAGCCGCTCGCTATGAGCGTCGCGGCCCGCACCATCATCGTCAATCCGCTCAAGATCAATATCGAATCGGCTTCCGACCTGCTCAGCCGCGTGCTCCATCTGGACCGCGCTCAGCTCTACGCCCGCATGAAGTCGGCCGTCGCCAATCAACGCGGCTACCTGGTGGTGAAGCGCCGCGTCGAGCAGGATGAATGGGAGCGCGTGCAATCGCAGCCGGTGGACTATATCGACGTGCAGAACGAGAGCCGCCGGCATTATCCCAACGGCGCGCTCGCAGCCCACGTTCTCGGCTCCGTCGATTCCGAGGAGAAGGGCAACTACGGCATCGAGAAATTCCTCGACGCGGACTTGCGCGGCGTTCCGGGCACGGCCCGCCTGCTGACCGACGTGAAGCGCCGCGGCATCGAATCAAGCATCGTCAAGGAGGCCAAGCCCGGTGCGGCGCTGACTCTCACCATTGACGCCCGCGTGCAACACGTCGCCGAGCGCGAACTCGCGGCGGCCGTGCTGGCGCATGAAGCCACCAGCGGCAGCGCCGTGGTGATGAATCCGAACACGGGCGATATCATCGCACTGGCCAGCTACCCGACTTTCAATCCCAACGAGCCCCCAAAGCCCGACGAGCCCGCCGGGCTGCGCATGAATCACGCCATCGAGGCGCCGTTCGAGCCCGGGTCGGTCTTCAAGGTCATCACGCTCTCGGCGGCTCTCGAAACCACCAAGCTCACGCCCGATAGCATCATCGATTGCGGACACGGTTCCATCTCTCTGCCCGGCCGCGTCATCCATGAGGCGCACGGCGGTTACGGGGCGATTCCCATGGCCATGGTGCTGGCCAAGTCGAGCAACGTCGGCGCAATCCGGGTCGGCATGCAGGTGGGCGAGCAGAACATGTTCGACTATGTCCGGAAGTTCGGCTTCGGCCAGAAGACCGGCATTCCGCTTCCCTACGAATCGCGCGGCCGCCTGCGTCCGCTCAATATATGGGGAACCACGTCGCTGGCATCGGTCTCGATGGGGCAGGAAATCAGCGTTACCACGGTGCAATTGGCCCAGGCCGCTTCGCTTGTGGCCAACGGCGGCCTGCTGGTGAAGCCGAGGTTGGTTCTGAAGCGGGGAAACCAGCCCGTGCCGCTCGAAAAGCCCGCGCGAGCCATCAATGCAGAGACCGCCGTAACCATGCGCGCCATGATGGAGGGCGTGGTCCTCGTCGGCACCGGCAGCAAGGCCCGGTTGGCGGGATATACCAGCGGCGGAAAGACCGGTTCGGCGCAGATCTTCGACTTCGCTACCAAACATTACACGCATAGCTACAACGGCTCCTTCATGGGGTTTGCGCCCGTCGGCAATCCGGCTATCGTAATAGTAGTAACGTTGAACGGAACCCATGGAACATCCGGGTTCGGGGGGGCTGCCGCGGCGCCCGTTTTTCAAGCGATTGCATCCGAGGCCTTGCGTGTGCTCGACGTTCCCAAGGATCTGCCTGAAGAGGAGAAACCGCGCGCCCGCACCCTGCTGGCCAAGAACCCGCCCGTGGACGCTCCGCCGATCGATAGCGGTTCCGGCCGGCCGAACATCTTGGAAGACGGTGACGGAGAGGAGCAGGCCGCAACCGCCCCCTACCCGCTCTCGCCCGGGCCCAAGGCGCCCGACTTCCGCGGCATGAGCATGCGCGCGGTTCTATCCGCCGCGTCGGCGAAAGGTTTAGCCATACAGCCTGACGGCAGCGGCCTGGCCCGCTATCAGGAACCGGCGCCAGGCGCCCCGCTCCGCCAAGGCGATCGCATTCGGGTGGTGTTTGCGCGATGAACTATCTCCTGATGACGGGCAAGCTAAAGCATGCCCCGCCGATGCCGAGCGTTGGTGGGGCATGCTTTAGCTTGCCCGCATCGGCAAGTGAAGCGTCAGCCAGCGAAGCGGTATCACAGGGCAGAGAGTCATGAGATTAGGGGAACTTCTCGCCGGAGTCCGTCTCAAGCACCCGCTCCCCGCGGAGCTTGCCGGCCTTCCGATCTCCGGCCTGGAGTACAATTCGCGCCGCGTCGGCGCAGGCTTCCTCTTCTTCGCCTTCCCCGGCAGCAAAGCCGATGGCCGCGAGTTCGCCCGCGATGCGATTGCCGGTGGCGCGCTTGCCGTCGTGAGTGAATCGGAGCCGCCCGCCGACCTCGCCCCCTGCTGGGTTCAGGTGGAGCACGGCCGCCAGGCGCTCGCGCTCGCGTCCCGCACTTTCTACGGCAGGCCGGATACTCGCATCGGGCTCACCGGCATCACCGGAACAAATGGCAAAACCACCACCGGGTTTCTGATCGATTCGATTCTGCGTGCCGCGGGTTTCAAAACCGCTCTCATCGGCACCATTGAGTACCATCTCGCCGGACGCGTCCTCCCCGCCGTCAACACCACTCCGGAATCGCTCGAACTGGTGCGGCTCTTCGCCGCGCTTGCGGATGAGGGCGGCAGCCACGCCACCATGGAAGTCTCTTCGCACGCCCTCGCCTTGGGCCGCGTTTACGGACTGGAATTCCACACCGCCGTCTTCAGCAATCTCACGCGCGACCACCTGGATTTCCACGGAACCATGGAGGAGTATTTCGCGGCGAAGCAAATGCTATTCGACGGCGCGGGCGCGCCGCCCCCGCCCTTCGCCGTCCTCAACCGCGACGATGCCTACGCCCGCCGCCTGCGCACGGCGCCCGGAACGGAAGTCATCTGGTACGGGCTTGGAGAAGGCTCCAACCTGCGGGCGCGGCAGCTTTCCTCCCCTTTTGAAGGGTTGCGGCTGGCAATCGGCCGCAACGGCTTTGAGTTCGAACTGGCGTCCGCGCTGGTCGGCAAGATTAACATCTACAACATCCTCGCTGCGTGCGGCGCCGGCCTCTCCTATGGCTTGGCCCCGGAGACCATTGCGCGAGGCATCGCCGATTTGCGCGCCGTTCCAGGGCGTTTCGAAAGAGTCGACGAAGGGCAGCCGTTCATGGTCGTGGTGGATTACGCCCACACCGACGACGCCCTGCGGAATGTTCTTGCCGTGGCTCGCGGCATGAGCCCCAAGCGCATTCTGACCGTCTTCGGATGCGGTGGCGACCGCGACCGCGCCAAGCGTCCGCTGATGGGCCAGGCCGCCGCCGAGGGCAGCGACCTCGTGGTGGTTACGAGCGATAATCCGCGATCCGAGGATCCGCTGGCGATCATGAATGATGCGCTGGTCGGCGTCCGTAGGGCCGATACTCCCCATGTGGTGGAGCCAGACCGTGCGTCCGCTATCGCTTACGCCCTCAAGGAAGCTCACGAAGGCGACATCGTGATCCTGGCGGGCAAGGGCCACGAAACCTACCAGATTCTCAAGGACAAGACGATCGCATTCGACGACAGGGCCATCGCGAGAGACGTTCTTCGCGGCTACGGCTATCGCAAGGCGGGATGATATGAATCTCGGCTTGCAGGAAGTGGCGCGCGCGATGGGGGCGGATGCTTCCGCCTCGGGGAAGGCCTCGGGGTGGAGCGTCGATAGCCGAACGCTCGAAGCGGGCGATGTGTATTTCGCGCTGCGCGGCCCGAACCACGACGGCCACGATTACGTCTCCGCCGCCGTGAAACGGGGCGCCGCCGCCGTAGTCGTCGAAAAGCCCGCGGGCGCGCCGGTGGAGTTCGTGGTTGCCGATTCGCTCGGCGCCTTGCAGTCGCTGGCGGCGTGGGCGCGCGGCCAGTGGGGCGGCACGGTAATCGGCGTTACCGGCAGCGCCGGGAAGACCACCACCAAAGACGCTATCGCCCACCTGCTGAGTTCGGAACTCGCCGTGGGCAAGACGGAGGGCAATTTCAATAATCACGTCGGCGTGCCGCTTTCGATCTTGCGCCTTCCGGATGGCTGCGCGGCCGCCGTACTCGAAATCGGCATGAACCATGCCGGAGAAATACGGGAGCTTGCCGCCATCGCCAAACCCGATATCGGAGTGGTGACCAACGTTGGGTACGCCCACGTGGAGTTCTTCGATTCCATCGATGGCGTCGCCGCCGCGAAGCGCGAACTGATCGAAGCGCTGCCCTCGGGCGGCGTGGCAGTATTGAATGCCGACGATGCGCGCGTGGCGCGCTTCGCCGAGACACACGCTGGCCGCACCGTTACCTTCGGCTTCTCGGAGCGCGCCGATATTCGCGCCGAGAACATGGAACTCGCGGCGTTGGTGGGGCATGCTTTAGCTTGCCCGCCCTCCGGCGTGGCGCGCTTCCGCGCCGCCGGCGTTGATTTTGAAGCCGGCGTTGCGGGCCGGCACGGCGTCATGAATCTGCTTGCGGCCATCGCGGTAGCCGGCGTGTTCGGCATCGCGCCCGAAAAACTGCGCGGCGCCGTCCGTTCGTTCTCCTCCGGGAAAATGCGGGGAGAGCGCCTGGAAGCTCGCGGCATCGCCGTCTGGAACGATTGTTACAACTCCAACCCCGAGGCCGCGCAGGCGATGCTCGATGTGCTGCGCGAGACGCCGGCGGCGAAACGCATCGCCGTTCTAGGCGAGATGTTGGAACTTGGCCGCGAATCGGATTCGCTGCATCGCCGCGTGGGCAGGTATGCGGCCGCGCAGGGCATAGACGTGGTGATCGGAGTTCACGGAAACGCGCAAGCGACCGTGGAAGCGGCCGTGGAAGCGGGCCTTCCGCCAGGCGCCGCGAAGTTCTTTGAAGACCCCGCGGAAGCGGGTGATTTTGCTCGCCTGGAGGCGCGGCCGGGAGACGCCGTGCTCTTCAAGGGATCGCGCGGCGTGCGCGTGGAGCGGGCGCTCGAAAGATTTTTGGCTTAGCTGCGATGCTATATTTCCTCCTTTACGAAGAGCTTTACAAATACGTTAAGGCGTTCAACGTCTTCCGGTACACTACCTTCCGCACGGCGATGGCGAGCATCACCGCGCTGTTCCTCTGCATCGCGCTCGGTCCCTGGCTCATTCGGAAATTGCGTGAGTTTCAGATCGGCCAATACATCCGCGAGGAGGGGCCCAAGTCCCACCAGAAGAAAGCCGGAACGCCCACCATGGGCGGGGTCCTGATCATCATCTCGATCGTCATCCCCACGCTGCTGTGGGCCGATCTGCGCATGCCCTACGTCTGGATCGCCATTGCCTCTCTGCTCGGGTTCGGCTGGGTCGGCTTTCTTGACGATTACTCGAAAGTCACGCGGAAGCAGAACCTGGGCCTCACCGGTAAGCGCAAGCTGGTTTACCAGTTTGGGATGGGGTTCGCCTTTGCGGGCATCCTGCTCATCATGCGCGCGTGGGGTGACTTCTCCGCCGAGGTCAATTTTCCCTTCTTCAAGGATTTCCATCCCCCGCTCTTCATCGAGCACTGGATGACGAACCCGTGGACCTACGTATTGGGCGTGCTTCCTTTCTGCCTGTTCGTCGCTCTGGTAGTGGTCTTCACATCGAACGCGGTCAACCTCACCGACGGCCTGGACGGGTTGGCCATCGGCCTGATGGTTATCGCGGCCGGCGCGCTCACCATCCTGACTTACGCCGGCGGCCACGTGCAACTCGCCCAGTACCTGCAGTTGGCGCGCAATACGCACACATCGGAATTGACCATCTTCTGCGGAGCGATGACCGGCGCGAGCCTCGGTTTCCTCTGGTATAACGCACACCCGGCGGAGGTCTTCATGGGCGACGTGGGTTCGCTTGGCCTAGGTGGGGCCATGGCCGTGGTCGCCATCCTGATCAAGCAGGAGGTGCTGCTGATCTTCATCGGCGGCGTGTTCGTTTTGGAAGCCGTGTCGGTGATCTTGCAGGTAGGCAGCTTCAAGCTGCGGAACGGGAAGCGCATCTTCAAGATGGCGCCCCTGCACCATCATTTCGAAGCCCTGGGTTGGACGGAATCGAAAATCATCGCGCGTTTTTGGATCATCGGGCTGGTCCTGGCCCTGTTCGCGCTAACTACGTTGAAGCTGAGATGAAACTCAAGGGAACCAAGGCGCTTGTTGTGGGCATGAAGCGGTCGGGCATCGCGTCGGCGGAGTTGCTGGCGCGGGAAGGCGCGGTGGTCCGCGCCACCGATCTGAAGCCGCTCAGTCAGCTCCCCGGCGCGCCTGAAACGCTAGACCGCCTGAAGATTCCGTTCGCGCAACAGACCCCGGAAGCGTTTGAGGGCTGCGAGTTGATCGTGATCTCGCCCGACGTTCCGGCCGATATCGCTCCCCTCGAAGCGGCGCGGAAACGCGGCGCCACTGTTGTGGGCGATGTGGAGCTAGCCGCGCCGTTCCTTCGCGGGCGCACCATCGGGATCACCGGATCGAACGGCAAGACCACCACCACCAGCCTGATCGGCCACATTCTGGAGCGCGCCGGCCTGCCCGTCCAGGTGGGCGGGAACATCGGCAAGGCCGTAACGGGAATGATTGACGATTCGAGGCCGGATGGCTGGAACGTGCTCGAACTTTCCAGCTTTCAACTCGAAACCATTTCCGAATTCCGCGCCCACATCGGCCTCGCGCTCAACGTCACGCAGAACCACCTCGACCGGCATCATACGTTTGAGAACTACGCCGCCGCCAAGGGCCGGCTTTTCGAAACGCAGATCGCCGGCGACCACGCCGTCCTGAACGCAGAGGACCCGGTCTGCGTTAGCTACGCCCAGCGGACCGCCGCCACGGTGCACTGGTTCAGCGGCGTTCGGGAGGTGTCTCCCGGCGCCTGGCTCGACGGCGCGCGCCTCGTCGTCAACGGCCGCCTGCTGATGGAAGCGGGCGACGTGCCGATCCGCGGCCGGCACAATCTGGAAAACGCCCTCGCCGCTTCGATTGCCGCTTCGCTGGCCGGCGTGCCGCCCGAAACCATCGCCGCTGCCATCCGCACCTTCAAAGCCGTGGAGCACAGGCTGGAGTTTGTGCGAGAGGTCAGCGGCATCAGTTTCTACAACGATTCGAAAGCTACCAGCGTGGATGCCACGCTGAAGGCGCTCAGCGCGTTTCCCGGCGGCTTGTGGGTCATCCTGGGCGGCAAAGATAAGGGCCTGGATTACAGCGTGCTTCGCGAACCTCTCGCCGCCAAGGCTCACGCCGCGCTCGTCATCGGCGCGGCGGCATCGAAGATCGCGGCGCAGCTCGAAGGCGCGCTGCCCATCGTGCAGGCGGGCGCACTCGATGCGGCCATCGCCCACGCGTTTGCGCACGGAACCCCCGGAGACTCCGTGCTGCTGGCGCCGGCTTGCGCCAGCTTCGATCAGTTCACCAGTTTCGAGCACCGGGGCGAAGTCTTCAAGGCGATTGTGAATCAGCTTCAGCCGAAGGAGTGATATGGGGCAAAGACTTAAGACCGATTGGATACTATTCGCCGCCGTGCTAGGCATGGCGACCTTCGGACTGCTGATCATCTATAGCGCCTCTTCCGTCAACGCGGCCATGGACCCGCGGTTTGGGTCCACCTGGCATTTCGCGTTGCGGCAACTCGAGTGGGCCTCCGTGGCAGTGTTCGCCATGATGGTCCTGAAGCACACTCGATACAAGACCTTCGAGAACCCGGCCATCGCTTTCGGCGCCGTCGGCATCGTGCTCCTGCTGCTGCTCATCGTGTATATCGTGGATTCGGCGCACCACCGCTGGCTGCGCCTCGGCGGACCCGTAGGCGTGCAGCCTTCGGAACTGGCCAAACCCGCGCTGGTAATCTTCCTGGCCTTCTTCGTGAAGTGGCGCGGGCGGGCCATCAACAACCGGCGGTACACGCTCGTTCCCGCCGCCATCGCCGTCGGTCTGGTGATCTTCGGCGTCGTCGTCGCTGACTTGGGAACCGCGGTCGTGTTGGGCGCCGCCGCGGCGACGGTCTTCTTCGTGGCTGGCCTGGAGTGGCGCTACTGCGTCATCGCCGCCACGGTGGCCATGGCCGGCGTCATGTTCTTCATCTTCATGGAGCCGTACCGGCTGGCGCGCGTGGTGAAGTTCTTCGATCCGCAGTTCACGCTCATCGAGCGCTTTGATCCGCAGGGACACATCAAAGCCCGGCTGGAACGGTCTTTGGTCACGCGCGATACCAATTATCAGCTCAGGCAGTCGCAGATCGCGGTGGGCGCGGGCGGTCCGGTAGGGCTGGGCTTGATGAACGGCCGCCAGAAGCTGCTCTATTTGCCCGAAGCCCATACGGACTTCATCTATGCCGTCGTCGGCGAGGAAATGGGCCTCTTGGGCACGGTGACCGTGTTGTTCGGCTTCGGCCTGATCTTTTGGCGCGGTTTGCGCGCCGCCGTCCGGAGCAAGGATGACTTTGGGCGATATCTTGCCCTCGGCGCCACCGTCGTGGTCGTGGTTCAGGCCCTGATCAACATGAGCGTCGTCTTGGGATTGATGCCCACCAAGGGTATCCCTCTCCCGATGGTCAGTTACGGCGGCAGTTCGCTGTTGAGCACGTTGGCGCTGATGGGCATCCTCATGAACGTGAGCGAGCACGCGGGCTAATGCAGTGACGGTTAGATTTGAGGCTAACGAAGTACCGCTGGTTGACGCGCGCGGCTCCGATCAGAGCCACGACCGTCAGGGAGTGGTTGCCGCGAATGGGCGCCACCTCACGCGGTTAGAGACCTAGCGGACTATGAACCAGCCAAGCCAGCGCCGCGGAGCCCGGTTCCTGATGGCGGGCGGGGGTACGGGCGGTCACGTCATCCCGGCCCTGGCCGTGGCGCGTGAACTGAAGGCGCGCGGGCATGAGGCTTTCTTCGTCGGTACCAATCAGGGCTTGGAGGCGAAGCTGGTTCCGGACGCTGGTTTTGAGCTGAAATGCATCGAAATCGGCGGCTTGAACCGCGTCAGCGCGCGTCAGCGCGCCGTCACGCTCGCCAAGTTGCCATTTACAACGCTGGGTTGCGGTAGGCTGCTTCGCGGCGTCTCGGCCGTATTCAGTATGGGCGGGTACGCCGCCGGGCCGCCGGTGATGGCCGCCCTGCTGTGCCGCATCCCGGTGATCGTGATGGAGCCCAACGCCTTGCCCGGGTTCACGAATCGCATTGTCGGCCGGTTCGTTTACCGCGCCCTGGTGGCCTTTGAGGAGACGGCACGGTATTTTCCACCCGGAAGAACCGAAGTCACCGGCGTTCCCGTGCGCGAGGAGTTCTTCAGCGTGCCGCCGCCCGAGGGCGACGCCCTGAATCTGTTGATCACGGGCGGCAGCCGCGGTTCGCGCACGTTGAACCGGGCCTCGCGGGAAAGTTGGCCGCTGTTTCGAGCCATGGGCCCGAGCGTCCGAATCGTGCACCAGACCGGAGAGGCGGAGTATGAATCGCTCCGCGACGAGTTTGCGCGTTCGGGAATTCCAGGGCAGGTCTCGCCGTTTATCGCCGACATGCCGGCGGCCTTCGCTGCGGCGAATCTCATCATCTGCCGCTCGGGCGCGGGAGCCGTTGCGGAATTAGCCGCGGCCGGCCGGCCTTCGATTCTTGTGCCGTTTCCCTTCGCGGCGGACGACCATCAGGCGCGCAATGCCGAAGCCATGGAGCGCGGCGGGGCCGCGCGGCTGGTTCGCGACGCGGAAATGAACGGAGAGAAATTAGCGTCGCTGGTGCGCGAGTTATCGGCGCGCCCCCATACGCTCGCAGCCATGGGAGCCGAGGCCCGGAAGCTCGCCCGGCCCGGAGCCGCCCGCCGCGCGGCCGATACTTTAGAGGAGGCTGCGCGACAACGTTAGTTTTTCATTGACAGCCGCCGCGTAAAGCCGAAACAATACGTTAAGGAAATGTTTTTTCGTCCCCAGCACTTGCACTTTACCGGAATCGGCGGGATCGGAATGAGCGGTATCGCCGAGGTGCTGCTCAACCTTGGCTATGAGGTCAGCGGGTCTGACCTGCGTCTCTCTCCGATCACCGAACGCCTCGCCTCTCTGGGCGCGCGCATCCACGAAGGCCACGCCGCGGCTTACGTCGGTGGCGCCCGCGCCTTGGTGGTCAGTTCGGCGGTCGATGAGGCCAACCCCGAAGTTCAGGAAGCGCGCCGCCTGAAGATCCCCGTGATCCCGCGGGGCGAACTGCTGGCTGAGCTGATGCGCCTGAAGTACGGCATCGCCGTGGCGGGCAGCCACGGAAAAACCACTACCACCTCCATGGCCGCCGCCATTCTGAATCACGCCGGCCTGGACCCAACGGTCGTTGTGGGCGGCAAGGCAGCCACCATGGGCGGCTCCAACGCCCGCGTGGGGCGCAGCGAGTTTCTGGTGGTGGAGTCCGATGAGAGCGACGGCTCGTTTCTCAAGCTGGCGCCCATAATCGCCGTGGTCACCAATATCGATCGCGAGCACGTGGATCACTACCCCACCATCGAGGCCACGCGCGCGGCCTTCATCGAATTCGTGAACAAGGTTCCGTTCTACGGCGCCGCCATCCTCTGCCTTGACGACGCCAACGTGCAGAACATTCTGCCCGCCATCACGCGCCGCACCATCACCTACGGAGCCGACGCGCAGGCTGAGATCCAAGCCGTCGAAATCGTCTGCCAACCCTTCGGCAGCGAGTTCGGTCTGCGGCGCGCCGGAGCGGACCTGGGGCGCTTTGAGTTGCGCGTCCCCGGCCGTCACAACGTTCTGAACGCAACCGCGGCAGTCGCCGTCGCGCTGGAACTCGGAGTGCCAGTGGACACCATCCGCGCCGGCCTCGCCAGCTTCAGCGGCGTGGACCGCCGGTTCCAGATTCGCGGCAAGGAGCGGGGCATCACCGTGGTGGATGACTACGGCCATCACCCCACCGAGATCCGCGCCACGCTCGATGGCGCGCGGCTGTGCGGGTTCCGCCGCATCCACGTGCTCTTTCAGCCGCACCGCTATACGCGCACCTACCACCTGATGGATCAATTCGCTGGCGCGTTCCACCAGGCCGATAGCGTCTTCATCACCGATATTTACGCCGCGTCCGAAAAGCCCATCGAAGGCGTCACCGCCGAAGCGCTGGTGGAGCGCATCCGCCAGTTCGGCCACCGCGGCGCCGAGTACGTGGGCACTTTGGATCGCGGCGTCGAAGCCCTGCTGGCCGCGGCCCAGGAGGGCGATCTCGTCCTCACGCTGGGAGCCGGCAGCGTTTGGCAGGCGGGCGAATCCGTGCTGAAACGGCTTCGCGCGGGCGAGCCGGGAAGGGAAGGCGGGCGGTAATGGCGCGAGAGGCCCCGAAAGCAGGCGGCGTTCGCTGGCGGCTCTGGCTGGGCTTGGCCGCCGCCGTGGCCGTCTGTGCGGCCAGCGCCATGGGCGCCCTTCAGGTCCGGCAGTACGCGCAGACCGATCCGCGTTTCGTGTTCTCGCGCGAGCGGGCCGATTCCCTGGCGATTGAAGGCGCCAACTACGCCTCGCGCGACCGCATCCGGCAGATTTTCGCGGGCGACTACGGCACGAGCGTCTTTTCCATCCCGCTCACCGAGCGGCGTTGGGCCCTGCTGGGCATCGATTGGGTGGGCGACGCCAGCGTCTCCCGCGCTTGGCCGGACCGGCTGGTTGTCCGGGTTCAGGAGCGCACGCCGGTGGCCTTCGTCGTTTTCGGTTCCGGCGCCATGCTGATCGATGCCGATGGCATCCTGCTCGAACCGCCGGCGCAGTCGCACTTCAGTTTTCCGGTTTTGAGCGGAGTCCGGCTGGATGAGCCCGAAACCGGGCGCCGGGAGCGCGTGGCCGCCTTCCTCCGGTTTGAGAAGGAGATGGGGCAGTTCGCCGCCAACGTTTCCGAAGTGGACGCCTCAGACCCGGCCGGCTTGCGCATCGTCGCCCAGGTGGAGAACCGCGCCGTCAACCTCATCATGGGTGACGGGGATTTCGCCCGGAAATACCAGAACTTCTTGCGCAATTTTCCGGAGATCCAGAAACGATCTCCCGAAGCTAAGGTTTTTGACTTGACGCTGCAGGACCGCATCACGGTGAAGGAAGAGGGGCAATGGCAGGCAAGCCACACTACGCAGTAGGGTTGGACGCGGGCAGCCGCAGGACGCGGCTGGCAATCTGCGTCCTGGAAAGCGGGCGCCTGCGCCTGGTGGGTTACGGCGCGGCCGAGTCGGATGGCTGGACCAAGGGCGATATCACCGACCAGCGCGCCGTCGCGGATTCCATTTCGAGGGCTCTCGGCGACGCCGAAGCCTCGTCCGGCATCCCAGTGGAATCGGCGGTCGTGGGCATTGGCGGGCCTCGTGTCCGTGGCGCCAACGCGCGCGGCGTCCTCGATATGGGTTATCTGCGGGAAATCGAGCAGCGCGACGTCAGCCGCGTGGTGGAGCGCGCCGCGCGCGTGCAACTGCTCGATGACCGCATGCTCCTGCAGCTCTTCCCCCAGGATTTTGTAGTGGACGAGCACCCCGGCCATCGCGACCCGCGGAACATGCTGGCCTCGCGCCTGGAAGTCAACGTCCATCTGATCACCGGTTCGATCCAGCAGCACACCACCCTCATCGGCGCCGTGAACCAGGCGCACGTAATGGTGGAGGAAACGGTCTTCGAGCCGCTCGCCGCCTGTTACGCCGCGGTGCTGCCGGACGAAAGGCGCGAAGGCGTCGCCGTAGTGGATATCGGCGCGCACTCCACCGGAATGGTCGTCTATTATGGTGACGCCATGCACCTGGCTTCTACCATGCGCGTCTGCGGCGACCATTTCACGCGCGATCTGGCGCAAGCGCTGTGCCTCGGTTTCGACGAGGCTGAACTGGTCAAAATGGAATACGGCAGCGCTCTGGCGAACTCCTGTCAGGATAATATTCACGTCGAACTGCCCTCTCCGGAAACCAGGCAGCGGCGGGAAACTACCCGCCGGTTTGTGAGTCAGGTTCTTGAGGCGCGCGCGCACGAACTGTTCCAGTTCATCCGGTCGGAGTTGTCGCGCATCGGCATGGAACACGCGCTGCTCGGCGGCGTCTTCCTCACCGGCGCCGCTGCGAGACTGCCCGATCTCTGCGACGTGGCCGAGGGCGTCCTGCAATGCCAGACGCGTTTCGGCCTGGCTGCCGGAATCCGCGATTGGCCCGACGAATTGAACGATCCGGAATGGGCCGTGGCCGCCGGCCTGGCGATGTATTCCGCCAAACTGCGTGCCAAGACGGAGCATGAGCGCGAAGCCGTCGGCTGGCTCGCGAGAGTCTTGAAATAAGTTGTGGGGCAGGCAATCTTGCCTGCGGACCCGCTTTCCAGCGGGTCCAGCCTCCACAAGAGGATAGAGGCGATATGGCGAACGGAACTCCCGACATGGAAGCCCTGAAGTACGAAATCGAGGAAGAAGAATCGCGCACCGGTTCGCGCATCAAGGTGATCGGCATTGGCGGCGGCGGCTGCAATACCGTATCGCGGCTGGCCGAGCAGGGCCTTGCCGGCGTCGAGTTCTTCGCCATGGATACCGACAGCCAGGCTCTCGCCGGCTGCCGGGCCGCCAACAAGCTGCAACTCGGCGTAAAGGTCACCAAGGGCTTGGGCGTGGGCTCCGACGTAGAACTCGGGCGGCAGGCCGCCCTTGAGAACACCGATGCCATCGTGGATCTGCTGCAGGGATGCGACATGGTGTTCGTCTGCGCCGGTCTCGGCGGAGGCACCGGCACCGGCGCCGCCCCCGTAGTCGCCTCGCTCGCCAAGGAACTCGACGCGCTCACCATCGCCATGGTCACCCGCCCCTTCCAGTTCGAGGGACCGAAGCGCATGAAGCTAGCCGAAGAAGGCCTCAAGAGCCTCGCCGCCTGCGTGGACGCTGTGATCACCGTTCCCAACGACCGTTTGTTGCAAATCGCGCCGCGCGGCGCGAGCGTATCCGCCGCCTTCCAACTCGCCGATGACGTGGTTCGCCAGGCCGTCGAAGGCATCAGCGACATCATCAATTCCACCGGCATCATCAATCTGGATTTCTCCGATATCAAAGCCGCCATGGCCGGCATGGGCCACGCCATGCTGGGCACCGCCGTGGCCAAAGGTGAAAACGCGGCCTCCGAAGCGGCCCGCCAAGCCATCAACTGCCCGCTCCTCGAAGATACGCAGATCGCCGGAGCGCGGCGCATTCTGATCAACGTCACTGGTTCGAGCCGTCTGGGCTTCCACGAAGTCAACGACGCCTGCGCCTTGGTGCGCGAAGCCGCCGCCAGCGATGACGCCCAACTCAGCTTCGGCGTGATCCTGGACGAACGCATGCAGGATTCCGTCAAAGTCACCGTAATCGCCACCGGCGTGCATCCCGAGCCCCCGTCAGTTCCCGAACGGCGCACCGCCACGCCCGTAGTCCGCGTAGCCGACCCCGAGCCGGCTCCCGCACCGCAACCCGAGCCCCCAGCCGTGGAACCGCTCTTCGCCGAAGCCGACCCCGAACCTGAGTTCATCGAAGAGGACGCCGAAGAAGCCCTAGACATAGACGACCTGGACACCCCCGCCTACCTGCGCCAAGGCCGCTCAGTAAACTGAAGCGTTCTGCAGGTGGGGCATGCTCTAGCCTGCCCAGCCGAGCAGCGGGAACCGCTGCCGCGCCTCCACTCGTGTAATATACTATGATATATACCAGGAGGGATCTCCATGCCTCGCACCGCCAAGCTATTCAAGAATGGCCGAAGCCAGGCCGTCCGGCTCCCTGCCGAGTTCCGGTTCGAAGAGCAGGAAGTCTATATCCGCCGGGACCCCTCATCCGGCGACATCATCCTTTCCCGAAAACCCGAATCCTGGGACGCCTTCCTTAGTCTGGTGCGCGATGCCCACGTCCCCGAGGAGTTCATGGCGGACCGCGGTGACAAGCCTCCACAGAAACGGCGCTCGCTGAGATGATGCGTCCCTACCTGCTCGATACCAACACCGCGAGCTACATCATCAAAGGGAACCGGCCAACTGTTCTTACTCGTCTCGCCGCCATTCCGATTTCGCGGATAGCCATCTCCGTCATCACGGAGGCCGAGTTGCGCTTCGGCGTAACCCGGTTGCCATCGGCGAAGCGTTTGCGGCTGGTGGTAGACGAATTCCTGATTCGCGTGACCATTTTCCCCTGGGATTCCAACGCAGCTCGCGAATACGGGTCGCTCCGAGCCTCCCTTGAAAAAGCGGGCGAGACAATGGGGAACCTCGATATGCTGATCGCCGCGCACGCCCTGGCGCTCGGCGCGACCCTGGTCACCAACGACCGCGCCTTCTCCCGCATCAAGCGCCTGCGGATCGAAGACTGGACCACCTAGCGCGTTTTGTGGCGCACGTCTTCAGCGTGCCGAGCCGACATTCATGTCGGCTTTGCTTGAGGCCTCTGGCCGGCCCTATGGTTGCAGGTTTCTCAAGACACGGCTTACAGGAAGTCTGCCAGTCGGTACGACGTCAAAAGACTGTGCCAGGGTGGCCGATCAGCTGAACCGTCACCCCGCGAGATAGTCCCGCAACGACGCCAGGACTCGGCTTCTTGCCCGCACGGCTATCTGCACGAGTTCAACTTCACCACCCGGAAGAATCTCAGCCGCGTCGCTGGGGTAGCGCGCCTCAACTCCAAACGGCGTCAGAGCTTCAGCCTCCCGCAGATCCTCGGCCAGCGCTGCATCCACACTTGCCAACCGGTCCAGCAGCTTGGCTATGTCATGCGTCTTGGGGAACTCAATCTGGTGGCGAACCAGCAGCGCCTTCAGGCTCTTCTCGGCTGCCTGCTGAGAATGGAAAGCGACGATCTCCCGAAACCGGCCCGATTGCGTACAGAGTTGCTCAGCCGCATCGAGGTCGGCGGACGCTTTCTCCAGCCACTGCTGAACCAGTTCGTGCAGCGCAACTTCACGCGGCTTCATAAAGAATCCGGCCGTATTTGTTGGCAGGGTAGGCCAAGCCGCCGATGATGCCCTTCGTCTCTTCAAAACGTTCGCTGGACATCACAACCACGTCTACCGGATACTGCACGTCACCCAGGGCCCTCCGGATACTGACGCTGCGTTCGCGGGTGTTGGCTGGCGCCGGTTCCACGATGAGTAAGTCGAGATCGCTGTCCGGCGTCATCCCTCCGGTCGCAGCTGATCCAAACAGGATGATCTTCTCAGGCCGGGCAACTGTGAGGACGCGCCGAACAACTTCTTTCAATAATGTTTCATCCACGCCCATTCGGTTCCATCATACGCAAACTCGGCCGGAATTGCAGCGGGCAAGCGCCGTCCGCTCATGCCGTCCAGCGAAAGGCAGCGCTCGGTGGGGGCTTACTTTCCCGTCACCCCTACCCCGCCAACTCCGCCACCGGCAGCGAAATCACCTCGCCCTCCACGCCGCCAATCACCTTAGCAGTGTGTCCGAAGGCCACCGGATCGCCCGTCACAAAGTGAATCACCCGGCCCGGCGCCGACCCGGCCGGAGCCGGTTCAAACGCGGCGTTCACCGTCTCGGCAGTCACTTCGGCGCTGTCCACAAGGTGGACTGCCGCGCCGGCAACCCGCTGGATCGGTCCCTTCAATAGCGGGTAATGCGTGCAGCCCAGAATCAGGGCGTCGATCTCCGGCCTTCCGCTCAGGTAGTGCCGCACCAGGATCTCGGCCTCCGGCGAATCCGCCAGGCCCTCCTCCACAATGTGTACCAGCATGGGGCATGCCTGCGCCCACACTTGCATCCCTTTTGCCTCTAGTCGTCGCTGGTATGCTCCGCTGGCGATCGTTCCTTTGGTCCCGATCACCCCAACGCGCCCTGACACTGTCGCACCAATAGCGGCTTGCACGCCGGGGTCTATCACGCCCCACGCGGGAACGGGGCACCGCTCCACCAGCTTCGGCAAGGCCACGGCCGAGGCCGTATTGCAGGCCACCACCAAGCCCTTCACGCCCATCCCGCACAGGAAATCGGCTATCCCTGTCGCAAAATCGACCACCATTTCCGGCGGCTTCCGCCCATACGGTACGCGCGCCGTATCGCCCAGGTATATGAAGTCCCGATACGGCATTCGCCGCCGCAAGGCCTGTAGAACTGTCAGCCCACCGACGCCGGAATCGAACACCCCGATTGGCTGCCGGAGAGGGTTTTGGAGGGTCATCTATTTCCATTTTTGCAGGTTCCGCAATGCGCCGGTAGCGCGCGAAAGGGCCACTTCACACGCCTAAACCGCGCCGCGCCCCAAACCTTCCGGAACCGCGGCACCCAACTTGCTACATTCTTTGACATGATTCGCCTCCGGCCCGCCGCCTTGGCTGCGCTGATCGCCGTCGCCTCGGGGTGTGCTCATAAGCCGGCTCTCACCAGCTACCGCCTGCTCCGGCTCGACCAGCAGCGAATCCTGGTTCCCCCGGGAGTTGCCGCTCCCCAGCCCAACCGGAATGAGTTCGCCTTCGTCGCGAACATCGCCCCACGCACCGGCGCTTGTCCCGAACAGAGTGAAGCCATCCGGCTCCAGCCCGGCGCCACGCAAATCCGCGCCATCGTCAATCGCGATCTGTTGACCCGCCAGCGCCAACCCGGCTGGCTTGAGGACTGGGCCATTCGGTTGGAGTCGCTGGACTGCGTGGCGCCGGGAGACGGCGAGAGACTCGCGCGCCTCGTTGTCGAATCGGTGCCCCTCGATCCCGAAGCGTCTTACCGCCTCCTGCACAAGCCGTTTGTCAGCGGCTACGTGGAACTCGGCCCGGAACACCAACTGGAGGTCCGCAGTCCCATCCTGAGCGATGACACCACAGCCGCCGCCGCGCCCGAGATCGTCAACGTGATCGCCGCCGGCAGCGCGATCAGTGTAGATATCAAAATGCCCGGCCTCATCGGCTACGAGATCGCGTGGTACGCCATTCGGCGGAACTCCGTGGGGCTCGGCTGCCATTTCGAGCCTATGTCCGCGCGCCGCAATATTCAGGGCGCTGTCGAGGTGGCGTCCAGCGCGGCCAATGACTACTTCCAATTCCCGCCCCAAGCCGCGTATTTCCGCCTCTTCTACAAGACCGATGAAAACGGCGTCACGGCCATGGTGGTTTCCGGCGCAACCAAGGAAGAGCTGGAACGGCGGACGCAAGCGGTCGGCCGCGACGTCGCCCTCTGCCGCCGGCAATCGGGCATGTGCGTCGCCCTGCCCAGGCAAGTGGGCGTAAACCCGTTCATCCGCGTGAAGGTGAATGGCGCCGATGGCTCCGCGCCCATGGGGGCGACGGTTTCCTCCGCCATCCGGGCCGCGGGCGTGAGCGACCCGCCCACGGTTCTGCCGCAGTTGAAGGTGGCCCGGCTCTTCGGCGGCAAGCCCACGCCGGTGGAGTTCGATCCCAACTCCACCGAAATCCTCGCCCTGCAACTCTTCGGAGGCGAGGAGATAGACTGGGCGCCGCCGCGCCCCAACTAACCGCGCCCCGCCGCGCTCCCCGTGCGATAATCGAGTTTCCCCATGAAAGCGCGCGTTTTCGTTTCGTTCAAAACCACGGTGCTGGACCCCCAAGGCCAGACCGTCTGCTCCGCCCTGCACAGCCTGGGATACCCGGCCGTCGCCGATGTCCGCCAGGGGAAGTACTTCGACATCGCCTTCGCCGACGGCATCACCGCCGAACAGGCCAGAAAAGATATCGAGGTCATCGCTCAGGAAGTGCTTGCGAACCCCGTGATCGAAGACTACCGCGTGGAAATCGTGGACGAAGCGTAATTCGGCTTTTTCGCCCGCCTGCAATCCGCGCAGTTTTTGGAAGCCTAATAGCCGCACCGTAAATCTATAATGGATCTATGTGCGGAATCGTCGGCTATATCGGTTCTCAAAAAGCGGCTCCCATTATCCTCGAAGGCTTGAAACGGCTGGAGTACCGCGGCTACGACTCAGCCGGTCTCGCGGTTCTCTGCAATGACGAGCTCGCGGTTCGCCGCGCCAAGGGGAAGCTCCGCAATCTCGAAGAAGCCGTCCGCATGAACCCCGTGGATGGCCAGTACGGCATTGGCCACACCCGCTGGGCCACGCACGGGCGCCCCACCGAGGAAAACGCCCATCCGCACCGCGATTGCAAAGGCGAGATCGTCGTCGTTCACAACGGCATCGTCGAAAACTATCTTCCCTTGAAGCGCCTCCTCGAAGCCGAGGGGCACGTCTTCAAGACGGAAACCGATACCGAAGTCATCGCCCACCTGGTGGAGAAGCATTTCTCCGGCAACCTCGAAGCCGCGGTTCGCGCCGCGGTCAAGGAAGTCACGGGCGTCTTCGCGCTGGCCGTAATCGCGCGTTCCGATCCGAACAAGATCGTCGCCGCGCGCAATGGCCCGCCCGTTGTCATCGGCATCGGCGACAACGAATATTTCGTCGCTTCCGACGTTCCGGCCATCCTCAGCCACACCCGCGACATGTTCTTCCTGGCGGATGGCGATATGGCCGTGCTCACCGCCGGCGGCGTCGTTCTCACCGATCTCGACGGCCACCCCGTGCACCGCCAGCTTTCGCACATTCTCTGGGACCCCATCATGGCGGAAAAGGGCGGCTACAAGCACTTCATGCTCAAGGAGATCTTCGAGCAGCCGCGCGCCGTTCGGGATACCACTCTGGGCCGGGTGGGTCAGGAGAGCGGGCGCATCTTCCTTGATGAAATGGATATCCGCCCCGAGGAGTTCGCCCGCGTCCGCCACGTCAAGATCATCGCCTGCGGCACCAGTTGGCACGCCGGTCTGGCCGGCAAGTTCATGATCGAGAAGCTCGCCCGGATTCCCGTCGAAGTGGATTACGGCAGCGAATTCCGTTACCGCGACCCGATCCTGAGCGACGACACTCTTACGGTCGTGATCTCGCAATCCGGCGAAACCGCCGACACCTTGGCCGCGCAGCGCGAAGCCAAGTCAAAGGGTTCCAAGACGCTGGCCATCTGCAATGTGGTCGGCTCGATGATCACCCGCGAGGCGGCCGGCAACATCATCACCCATGCCGGTCCCGAGATCGGCGTCGCCTCCACCAAGGCATTTACCTGCCAGTTGACGGCGCTTTTCATTCTGGCCATGCATCTCGGTCAGGCCAGCGGCCGCTTGGATGACAGCGCTTCGAAAGCCCTAGTGCAGGAACTGCTGCGCGCGCCCGGCAAACTCGAAACCATCCTATCCAACGACGCCGTCTATGAGGCGCTCGGCCGCGAATTGCACCGCGCCAAGGATTTTCTCTTCCTCGGGCGCGGCATTCATTTCCCCATCGCTCTCGAAGGCGCCCTCAAGCTCAAGGAGATTTCCTATATCCACGCCGAAGGCTATCCCGCCGGCGAGATGAAGCACGGGCCCAACGCCTTGATCGACGAGAACCTTCCCGTCGTGGTCATCGCCACTCGCGATGCGTCTGACCCGGAGAGCTGCATTCTCTACGAGAAGACCCTGTCCAATATTCAGGAAGTTAAGGCGCGCGAAGGCATCGTGGTGGCGCTTGTGACTCAGGGCGACGAGGAAGTCCGTAAGGTCGCCGACCACATCGTCGAGATTCCGCCTTCGAGCGAATTGATTTCCCCGATACTCGAAATCGTGCCGCTGCAACTGCTGGCGTATCACATCGCCGTGCGCCGCGGTTGCGACGTAGATCAGCCGCGCAACCTGGCCAAAAGCGTCACAGTGGAATAACGCCTGCCCAAGTGGGGCAATCCTGGCTGCGGACCCGCTCTCCAGCGGGTCCAGCCGCCTGAAAAGGCGTCCGCCGGCAGCATTGCCCCCGCCTCAAGAGATTCCGGGATGGAACCCGGGAAGCTACATGTACATTCCGCCGTTTACCGCCAGCACGTGCCCGGTGATGTACGACGCGTCTTCGCTTACCAGGAACTTCACCGCGTTGGCGATGTCCGTGGGCGTGCCCATGCGGGCCAGGGGAACCTGCGCGAGCATCTTCTGCTTCAGTTCCTCGGGCAGCACGGCGGTCATGTCGGTGGCGATGAATCCGGGCGCCACGGCGTTCACCGTGATGTTGCGGCTGCCGATCTCCTGCGCCAAGGCCTTGGTCATCCCGATCAGGCCCGCTTTCGAGGCCGCATAATTGGCCTGCCCGGGGGCGCCGGCCTGTCCCACCACCGAGGCCATATTCACAATCCGGCCCCAACGCGCCTTCATCATTCCAGGCAGCGCCTGCTGCGCCGCATAGAACGCCCCGAAAAGGTTGATCTTGAGCACCAGTTCCCAATCGGCCGGTTTCATGCGCATCGCCAGGCCGTCCCGGGTGATGCCGGCGTTGTTCACCAGAATGTCCACGCGCCCCTTCTCGGCAAACACCTTGGCAAAGCCCTGCTTGATTGAATCCTGGGACGAAATGTCCAGGTCGAGCGTCATCGCCTCCCCGCCGCCCTCCCGGATTTCGGTGGCGACTTTCTCGTTATTCTCCACCTCGGGCGACGCGATCACAATGAAGTGGCCGAGCCGCGCCAGGGTCAGAGCCGTCTCCCGGCCGATCCCGCGGCTTGCTCCGGTAATGAAGGCAATGCGATTGGACATGGTGTCTCCTTGCATGTGGTATTAAACTCAACATCATACATTATGGCTTATCGCGACTTGCGCGACTTCATCCGTGCCCTTGAGGAAAACCGGGAACTCAAGCGCATTCCGTTCGAGGTGGACCCGGTCCTTGAGATCACCGAATTCGCCGACCGGGCCGTGAAAACGGGCGGTCCCGCGCTCCTTTTCGAGAAGCCCAAAGGCTACGGCATCCCCGTGCTGATCAACTCCTTCGCCTCCCAGCGGAAGATGGAAATCGCGCTCGAAACCCCGTCGCTTGAAGACGTGGCCGCCCGCATTTCGGAGTTTCTCGAAATGCGCGCGCCCGAGGGCCTGATCGGCAAGATCAAGATGTTGCCGAAACTGGCCGAGATGGGCGCGTTCTTCCCCAAGACGGTGTCGCAAGGCCCCTGCCAGGAGGTTGTCCAGACCGAGGGCTTCTCCCTTTTCGATATTCCCGTCCTGAAGTGCTGGCCCGAGGATGGCGGCCGCTTCATCACCCTGCCGCTGGTCTTCTCCCGCAACCCCGATACCGGCAAGCGCAATTGCGGCATGTACCGCATGCAGATCTTCGACGAGCGCACGGCCGGCATGCACTGGCAAACCCACAAGCAGGGCGCCGAACACTACCGCCGCATGGCGGCCCAGGGAATGCGCCGCATGGACGTTGCCGTCGCCATCGGCGCCGACCCCGCCACCATGTATTCGGCCATCCTGCCCCTGCCGCCCGATCTCGACGAGATGATGGTTTCGGGCTTCCTGCGCCGCAGCCCAGTCGAGATGGTGAAGTGCAAGACCTGCGACCTCGAAGTCCCCGCCAACGCCGAGTTCGTCCTCGAAGGTTACGTCGAAATCGGGGAACTGCGCACGGAAGGGCCCTTCGGCGACCACACCGGCTTCTACTCGCTGGCCGACGAGTACCCCGTCTTTCACGTTACCTGCATCACGCGCCGCCGCGACCCCATCTACGCCACCACCATCGTCGGCCCGCCGCCCATGGAAGACTACTTCATGGCCAAGGCCATCGAGCGCATCTTCCTGCCGCTCATGCGCACGCAACTGCCCGAAGTGCGTGATATCTGCATGCCCGCGGAGGGCGTGGTCCATAACCTGATTCTGGTGTCGATCCGCAAGTCGTATCCCGGCCACGCCCGCAAAGTAATGCACGCCATCTGGGGCCTCGGCCAAGCCATGTTCTCGAAGTGCATCATCGTGGTGGATGAAGATGTGGACGTGCAGAACGTGCGCGAGGTGGCCTGGAAGGCGTTGAACAACATCGACCCGGAACGCGACATTCAATTCGTCATGGGCCCGGTGGATTCGCTCGACCACGCCAGCCGCCTGCCCAACTACGGCTCCAAAATGGGCGTGGACGCCACGAAGAAATGGCCCGGCGAAGGCTTCACGCGCCCCTGGCCCGGCGTGATAGGTATGCCGCCCGACGTCAAGCAGCGTGTGGACGCTCTATGGAAGCAAGCTGGCCTATAGCCCCCCTTGCGACGCCCCAGGCTGTGGCGCGGGCTTCAGCCTGCAGAGCCGACATTCATGTCGGCTTTTCTTCGCCGGCTCCACAGGCCCTGGCTGTCCACCCCACTACGGTGACCTCTGTCAAGTGGAAGCGGGCGGGCCCGTGATGCTAGGATAGGAAAGTCCATTGTGGTGGGCGTAGCTCAGCTTGGTAGAGCGCCGGATTGTGGTTCCGGTGGTCGAGGGTTCGAATCCCTCCGCCCACCCCATTTTGGATTCCTGTAGTCCCCTCCCACAGGTTCTAACTTACTGGGTCACCGTCAAACTGGCCGCCGCGCTCGCAACGCCTCCTATTGTTACCACTACCGGCTGGCTCCCGAGGCTCGCGTTCAAAGGCACGGTGAAGTCGATCTGCAACACTCCGATCGACCAGCTCGGAATCCCTATATACGTCGTGGCTGCCGTCGCGCCTCCGACGGTCACCACTGTCACTTGAGCCGGCGCCGGCGTAACGCCGCTCGCGGGAAGCGCTCCGGTCGGGACCGTGGGCGATACCGCGCCCTGCCCAGTCACGTAGAGTTCGATCGTTTGCCCGCGCGCTGCTGTGGGGGTCACCACCAGAGCGCCATTGGTATCCGTGAAGATGCCCGGCGCGGCCGCCGACATGGCGATGGTTGCGCTTGCCGTCTGCCCGTTGTTGCTTACCACCACCGTTGCCGTCCCGGTGGCTGCCGTTTCGTAGGGGATTTGCGCGTTCACCTGCGTCGGCGAAATGTAATAAACCGGCGCTTTTGCGCCGTTTACGGTCACGTACGCGTTATCCAGGCTGGTTGGCAGCGGTATCGTGGTGGCCGCGCTGGTCGAAGAGGCCAACTGCGCGCCGAATATCGAGAGGATCATCCCCGGCGCGTAAGTCTGCTTCCACGAAGCGCCGTTCGCGATCCCGGAGATAGAGGGCGTAACGGAAAGAGCCAGCGTGGTCGAAGCCGCGGCGGCCGAAAACAGCGGGTCGCCGTCGTACGTCACCGTAATGGTGTTGCTGCCCGCGCTCAGCATGCTCGCCGATCCGCTGAGCGTGAGCGTAGAGGTTGCGGTCCCCGCGGCTCCCGCCAGCGTTCCCGTGCCAAGCGTCACGCCACCGATCTTGAACGTCACCGTGCCCGTGGGCGTAGCGCTGCCGCCGCTCGTCACGGTTGCCTTGAGCGTGCTGCTGCCAGAAGCCGAAATGCTGGCGGGGCTGGCCTCGAGCGTAATCGTCACGGTGCTGCTGACGGGAAGCGAGCCCGTCGCCCATGCGAGCACGAAGTTATACGCGTCCACCGATCCCAAACCCGTCACCTGGTCATACCCCGCGCCGGCGCTGTAACCCACCGAGGTCGTGGTTGTGCCTCCGGTACAGCGCGGGCCGGTGCAACTGGTGGCGCTCACGATGTTGTTCCCCGTTGTGACGTCGTGAAACGCCGCTGGAGACGACGCGGCCATGCTGTAGAGCTTCGTGTTGACGTTCCCCAGGCCCGCTCCGGATGCCTTCCCGCTCGATGCCACGTACTGGTTCAGAAGCGCGAGAACTCCCGCGAACGAGGGCGCGCCGGCCGAGGTTCCGCCGAAGACATACCACCCGGTGTCCCGTCCGGAAGTCGTATAGACCATGTATCCGTCGTGTTGCGCCGAGGCAGGGTACGATACGTCGGGCACGTCTCTCGCGCCGTCGTTGGGAACGCCGGGCCCGGTCTGCCACGAAGGCTTGGAAAAGAACTGGCTGGCGCCGCCTCCGCTCGAGGCCGGGTCGTTCGTGGCGCTGTCGTTCCACGAGGTTTCGGGGATGTAGGCAAGCGCGGATGCCTTGGTAGTCGAGTAGTTGCTGCTGTTCCAATAGCTGCCGCTGCCCTCGCTGAGCGTCGTGCCGCCGATCGCGGTCACCTCCGGAATGCTCGCCGGGATGTCCGTGGCCAAGGACAAGCTACTGCTCGCTCCGCCGAACGGCCCGCTCGACGCCTGGTAACAGTCGGCCGCCCCGGAATCGCCCGATGACGCCACCCAGGTGATCCCCTGCGCGTTCGCCTGTTTCGCCCACGTCCGCAAGGTCAGCGTGTCCGACTGCGTCGCGGACTCTTCGCACATGCCGTAGCTCATGCTCAGCACCGGCGCCAGGTTCTGGTCGATGGCGTATTGCACTGCATCCGTAACGTCGTACGAATACACGAAAATCAGGCTGACGTTGCGCGCCACGCCCGAAGCCCATTCCAGGTCTAGGTCAGATTCCTGGGCGTCGCCATCGCTCGTCCCGGGGTCGCGCGTGTTCGGCACGAGCAGCGTGGTCAAATTAGCGCTCGAAAGGCCGAAATTGGCGCGAAACGCGGCAAGGTTTCCGGTATTGATGCGGCTCTGGCCCACCACCACAATCTTCTGGCCGGTCCCATCGTATCCGGAGTTGAGAAGCGCGTTCACGTTGAATATCGTAGTGAAGTCGTCCGGCGCCAGGTAGTGGTTGCCGCTCTGGCCCGTATAGGCCGGGCTGAAGCCATTCGGCGCGGCGTCGAGTCGCATCATCTTCCGGGCTCTGGCTTTGAGCCGGAAATTGTGCAGTCCGTGGATCGCCTGCACCATACCCTGCAGCGCGGCGGGCAGCGTTGGGTCCGTCGCATTGGCGTAGTGGCTCTCGCCGTCTATCAGGTACATGCGGATATTCGCGCGAAAAGCGGTTCCAAACGAGCCGGCCGTACCCTTCACCGAGACCGCGTTCCGCGCTCGCGCCACGTTCGTAACGGTCAGTCCCTGGCCTTCCAGCCAGGCGGTGATTCTGCCGATGTCGTCCTGGCTTGCGCCGAAGCGTTCCGCGTACTGCTCTGGCGTCAGCCATTGGTGGTAGCTCTTCGATGCCGCGTCCTGCTGCTCGGCGAGCAATCGGTCTAGTTCAGCTTGCTGGCTGGCCGAGGGCTTCAGCACTAGCGTCACGCTATCCAGTTCCAGGGAAGCTGCGGCCGGTCCCCGGTCGTACTCGCTCCTCGCCTCGGGGTGAACCTGTCCGCCGAGAGTGAAGCGCCGTGCGGCGGAGATCGGCCCGTTGATCCTGCTCGGCTGGGCGGCGAGAGCGCCGCCCCATAGGAAAAACATGGCCAGGATCGCCAGGGGTTGCGTCAAAGATCGGGGGTTGGGCTTGGGCATGTGGCGCTGATCTAACGACGGCTACATCGCGACGCGCGTTCCAACTGCCCCCGGTTCCGTCCTGCAAGCTGGGGACCGGGGTGGAAGGCGACATCCGCCGCTATAGGGTCAGACGAGAGAAACGGAGTGAGGGTTTACCTTGGGATCTGCCGCCGCAGGAGGGGTGTTCGTGGTTGCCTGATGGGTGGCCGCGGTTTGGGAACCCCGGCCACCCACTCGAACCTTGGTGTCTATGACTTCCAACTCTGCAACGCGCGTCTACTGGGCCTTGGTGACGTAGTTGACGTAGCACAGGCTGTTCGCATCGAGTTCCCGCTGAATCAGGAACGGGCGCGTGCCGCCCGCCGGCGTGGCGAGCGTCATGTTGTAGAACGCTCCGCCGGATGTTTGCGAGAGTGATTGGCCGAACGTCCACGCGCATTTGTCCGCGTTCTCGTAGCCGCTGGAATCATACCAGGCGTTCAAGTTCGGGTCCGTCTGCGTTTCTTCAAGTTCGTGGGCGATCACCGATACCATGCCGTCCACGCCCGCGTTGCCGTTAGGGCCGGTGGTCTGCATCGAGCAGGCGTTCAGGCAGCGATTCGCATTTCCTACAAACGAGTACTTGATGTTTGTTCCCGCCACCGTCCCATAAGTGTGCCAGCCGCAATAGCGCGTACAGAAACCCGAGGTTTCGTTCACGTCCGACGATGTGAGCACGAAGTAGATTCCGTTGCCGTCTTTCGGCAGTTTGCCAGCACCGATGGCATTGCTCACAATCGAGGCGACCTTGCGGTCGGTCAGGTTCACACCCTGCGAATAGTTATCGGCGTACGCGCCGCCCACCGTGAAGTTCGCGGAAACGCCGGAGTAAGAGGCGTTGGTTGCGTAATACGGAGAGCCCTTCAGTCCGAACAGAAAATCGGTAACAATCTTCTGTCCGGCGGGCGTATCGCTCCCATTGCTCTGGTTCCAGTTGCCGTACCAGATCAGATAGGCTGCTGGCGTTGCCATGATCGGTCCGCCGTGGTACGTAATCGCCGGCGTGATGACACCCGCCGAGCCCGCCGGTGGATTGCCGGCTTCAAAGTGGGGGTTCGTCCGGTGAAAGATGATGTTGGGCGGCCCTCCGATCTCCACGGGCTGAGCCAGGGCGTTGCACGCCAAGGCTGACAGCGCGATAGCTACAAGCATCCCCTTTGACGTCTGCATGATCTTCTTCCCTCAATTAGGCGATTTGACCTGTCTGGTGCAAACCAAATTGCTTTGAAGTATACACAAACCCGCCGTTGTTATTGCCCGAACGGCGCCGGCGGGAGTGAGATCTATTACTGTTTAGGTCGAAGAAATGAATCGGCTCCAATGAGTCTTATTGGATGGTGGTATTTCCCACACAACACTAGGGTGTTTCCCTTACTCGCCTTTCTTTCTTGGGCGGAATTATGCGATTCTAAGTATAAGAACCCAGTCTGAATTTGCACTGCCAAGAGGCTGGACTGTGAGAATGTTTATGCTGCCAGAGTTCTTACTCCAAGAATCCACAATCCGTGAAGCCGGCGCCGGGCCCGAACTCAGTTTGGGCGACGATGCAGGATCGACGCTGATTGCGACGCTCGGAATTACCCGCATTGTCGAGCAGGAGAGTATCGACCTCTCGATATGGGGCTCCGCCGACGGCGCCGATTGGGGTGCAAAACCGATCGCGGCCTTTCCTCAGAAGTTCTATTGCGGCACGTACCAGGCCTCGATAGACCTCTCCGCCAGGCCTGACGTGAAGTTCCTCCGCGCCAAGTGGCAAGTGAACCGCTGGGGCAAGGGCGATTCCAAGCCGTTGTTTGAAGCCTACGTGTTTCTTCAGGATCCGCGCCGGCAATCGCTTGCCGTCGGCGCCTAGAGGTTCACAAGCTGGTCCGCCGGCCGCTTCGCTTGCTTATACATCTGAAGAAGCATCACCACCGGAGTGTGCGCCAGTATCCCGTGTTCCAGCGCAGGGGCCATATGCACGAACGCGCCCGCTTTAACCTCGCGCGATTCCTTCCCCAGCGTCAGCGTAGCCTCGCCCTGAAGGATGTGGACTGAGGCTGCCATCGGCGCCGTGTGGGCCGAAAGTTCCTGCCCGGGCGCGAACCCGAAGGCGACGATCTTGACGTGATTGCCGTTGAACAGCGTGCGGCTGAGGATTCCGTTCTCAGGAATTTGTACTTCGGCGCCCAGGTCGGCGAACAGCGTGTAGGCGTCCGTGATCTCTTTCGTTTCCGGCATACTGATATCTTAGGTATTACGAAGCTGGGTTGGATATGATTTCACGCACGGAAGCTCTGGATTTGTTCCGGTCTGACGATCTGATCGGCATTGGCATGGAGGCCGATGCCGTCCGCCGCAAGTGGCACCCCGAGGGCATCGTCTCTTACATCATCGACCGCAACATCAACTACACCAACTTCTGCACCGAATACTGCACCTTCTGCGCCTTCTACCGGCCCATGGGGCACGCCGAAGGCTACGTGCTTCCGTTTGAGACTATCTACCAGAAGATTCAGGAGACCCTAGACCTCGGCGGAACCGGCGTGCTGATGCAGGGCGGGCTGCACCCCGACCTCAAGATCGAGTGGTACGAAGACCTCTTCCGCGGAATCAAGCAGCGCTTCCCGATTCACCTGCACTGCCTTTCGGCGCCCGAGGTTACGAACATCGCCGAAGTGAGCGGCCTTTCGCTGCGCGACACCATCCGCCGGTTGATGGATTCGGGCCTCGATTCCATTCCGGGCGGCGGCGCCGAAATTCTGGATGACGACGTGCGCAAGCGCATCAGCCGCCTGAAGTGCGGCACGGACGAATGGATGGATGTGCACCGCACGGCCCACCAGCTCGGCATGCGCACCACGGCCACCATGATGTTCGGCTGCGGAGAGACCATCGAGCAGCGCATGAACCACCTGGAATTGATCCGCAATCTGCAGGAGGAAACCGGCGGCTTCACCGCCTTTATCCCCTGGACGTTCCAACGCGAGAATACCTCGCTCGCCAAGTTCGTGAAAGAGGAAGCCACCGCCGTCGAATACCTGAAGACGCTGGCGGTTTCGCGCATCTACCTCTCGAATTTCGAGAACGTGCAGGCCTCGTGGGTCACGCAGGGCCTCAAGACCTGCCAGTTGGGCCTGCGGTTCGGCGGCAACGATGTGGGCAGCATCATGATCGAGGAAAACGTCGTCTCCGCCGCCGGCGCGCACCATCACGCCAGCGAGGAAGAACTGCGCCGCATCATCCGCGACGCAGGCTTCGTCCCCAAGCAGAGGGATACGCTCTACCGCACCTATTTCCTGAATTGAAGTGGGGCAGGCAATCTTGCCCAATGCCACTTAAATAACAAGGCGCATTGAAAACAAAACCTTTATCAACTGGTTTGTTGATACATGACTCGCGTCGCCTGGATTTGAGTTCGGGAAACTCCGCGCAGATCGGGGGCGGCATTCTTCGTGAGAACCG
>CAIYHG010000165.1 GCA_903925975.1 uncultured Acidobacteriia bacterium
GGACGGCGAGCGAAGCGAGCCGTCCGGCTTTTTGTGTTGTGTGGCGGAGGTTGCGAGGGTGAGCTACAGCTGCCAAACGGTGACAGAGCAGAGGTCGTCGGTGCAGAGAAACAATTTGGCAGCCGCACCGGGAGACAGGTCGGCGCATCGATGTGTCCAGCTGGCCGGGCCGTAATCGACGGCGTGGCAATTGATAGACGAACCGGTGGCTTGGTTAGAAACTGTGATTTTGGCGGAGCGGAGCCACAGTGGATTGTAACGCAGGTGCTCGTCCCATCGGCAGGCGATGTAATAGGACTCGGGGTTTAGCAGGCGGGCGAGGCCAATTGTTGGCCATGTGCTAAACGCGGTGTCGAGCAGCAGGTGGGAGAGGCCGAGGGCGTCGAACTGTTGTGGCGTGTCGTAGAGGGCGAGCCCTTCATGAAGGCCAACGCCCGGATCGTCGGGGCCCCCAAAGGTGGACATTTTGCCGGAGAATGATGCGAGGGCAATCATTTGGGAGTGTTGTTTCTGTCTGCGATTTGGCGTCGCAATTGCTCGGCAATGCTTCCTCCGACGTAGCCGATGCCAAGCTCAACGGCGCTTTTCACGAGGGCGTAGCCCTGCGCTTCGGTGAGCACATGGAACGCAACGAGCGCAGACACGAGCGTAGATAAAATCGCCCATGTCTGCGGGTTGCGTAGAGTGCGGGATAGCCGATTATCAGCGATTATCCGAGTGACCAGTTCATGTGGTTGTTCCAGTACTCAGGCCCGGCAAGGCCGGTAGACTTTTCGATGATCCGGAGAGACAAGCCGAACTTAAGGCCGTCGCCCATCGTGAACTGGCAGCCGGAGATGTTGATTTCCCCGCCACTTGCGATGAGTGATGGAATGGAGTCGGGGTCAACGTGAGCGCAGTAGCGGAGTGATGTGTGTTTGGGGCGCCAGACTTGCTGCGACGGGGTGGCAGGCGTGTATCGAACGGCGAGCAGGTAGTTGCCAACGTCGCCTGTGGGCACGGGGTGAACGCAGTTAAATACGAGGTCTGTGACAACGCCTGCGTCGCCATTAATGGCGGATGTGACGACCGGCGGGCGCGCATTGGCGGGCGCGGGCGCAACAATTGCCAATCCGGCCAGTTGGCGGTAAAAATTGCACGACGCAAATAAATCCGCGCCGCTACCGCTGTAGCCGACGTCGGCGGCCGCGTAAGCCTTCCAATTGGTGCGTTGTTGTTCGGTGAGCGCCGTAGACCAGGCCCGGCTGGCGGCGACGATATAGGTGCGCACGGCGATTTGGTCGGTGGAGCGTGGGTTTTTCGGCGTTCTTTTTTGATGCGCGAAGGTCTGATCGCCGCGCTCAAGAAACACAAGATCGGAGTTTTTTGTTGTTCCGGCCAAACCTTGGGCCGGAAAACTCATGAGGATTTCCATTGAGATGTCCTTTTAAACAATAGTCTGAATGATGTTGTGGTTGAAATAGGGGGCGCTAGCCAGTCCGGTTGTTATCTCCACGATTTGGACGGAGAGGCCGTATTTCTTAGTTGTGGGTATGGTGAATTGAATACCAGACAGAAGAACAGATGCGCCTGAGGCTGTGAGAGTGGGGCACGATACGGCGGCGATGTGCTTTGCGAACCGCAAGTTGTTTTCAGTGGGAACGCGACCCATCGTTGTCATGGCCGGAGTGCAACGTATGGCCAGCTTGTAGAGCGACAGGCTGCCGGCCGCGATGGTGTGGGTGGGTGTGAAACAGATAGCGTTGGCCACTGATGGAGAGCCTGCGACCAGCGCTGATACGGACGGTGGGCGCGCCACAGTGGGCGCGTCGGTGACGATGGCGAGGCCGAGCGTCTGCCTCCAAAAGTTACAGTCACAGAACGCGTCGATACCTCGAACGAGGTTACCCGACGGATTGAGGCCGACGTTGTCGGCGTTTGCCTCAGCCCAAGCCTCCCATGCGGTGCGCTTGGAATCGCTGGCTGTTTTCCAAGCCTTGGATGAGGCGGAGAGGAACGAGCGAACAGCGAGCTGGTCGACCGATTGTGGGTTGTCCGGGGTGATTCGGGCGCGGGCGAGACACTGGAGGCCGAGCATCCAGAAGACGAGCTGGCTGTCGGCCACTGTGCCTATCATCCCACGCGTGGGAAAGCTTGTGTGAACCTTCATTTTTCTATGGGCCTTTCAGTGATGCGAGATTTAATGGCCACGCTCATAGGATTCAATGGCGCGACAGCGTCCTTTGAAATCGTGATCGAAGCGCTTTGTGGCAGAGTGAAGAGCGGGAGTGTTGAGCAGCCACAAACAAGAAACAAGAGAATCAAAGTAAACGTTTCGGTGACCGGCCAATGGAGCGAGGTTGTTGCGGAGCGCGTTGTCATATAACGCGTTACATTTAGGGGGCGCTTAGCATTCGCAACAATTCTGGGGCGTGAGCCATACCTCGCCGATGTTATGGAATAATAGCGGCGAGGTATAGCTGGCTGGGCAAAAATCACCTGAGAGGAACACTCAGGCGGGCTAAACGGGCAGGAGAACCAGATCGGGTTGTGACTGGGTCGTAGACGGAGCGCACGCAAAAATAACCACCGCCGCCGCAATGACGAGCGGCGAGGCCGCGCGCTTTAGCGCGCGGTTGAGCCGCGAGTGGCCGGCCGCGCACGGCAAAACCCGGCGGCCAAGCTGGGCGCGCTCGCGCGCACGGCGAGGCCGGCGGGCAAAGGCAGGACTGCCGAGCGCGGCCGGCCATGCGGCGGCGGTGTTGGCCGGGAGGGACGAGGACTGGCCAAAACAGGGCTGTTTCCTCGACGTGCGCCAAAGAACAGCGGTAACAGGGAGGCCGACCGCGCACGTCGAAACCCGAGGCGTGATGTGGTAGCAGGCGGGGCAGGCAACCCCTTTTTCCGAAGACTGCGTGCGCAAGCACGCAGACTGAGAAAAAAAAAATTTGGGAGGGAGGCTGTGGATAACTCGGGCGCGGTTGCGTGTGGAGTGGGGCGAGAGTCGTGGCAGCTAACTGGCGTAGCGGGTGGAGTGTCGTGGCGGCTCGCTGGTGGAGTGGGGCGAGGGTCGTGGCGGCTAACTGGCGTAGTGGGTGGAGTGTCGTGGCGGCTCGCTGGTGGAGTGGGGCGAGGGTCGTGGCGGCTAACTGGCGCCGCGGTGCGGGGTTGCGACGCTGCGGGAAAAGCGCCGATCTGCCAGTGGGGCCGTCCGGCAAAATGATATTGGGCTAACATGTTAGCGCGATAGCGGGATAACATGTGATCGGGTTACGGTGTTAATCCGTCAGGACATTAACCAACGGAGTTGTTAGCGGATCAACATAGCAATATGGCAATCCGATAACATGTTAACATGGCAACAGGATGTCATGATAATTGAAAAACATGCTGTTATGATAACATGTTAGCGGGTTACGGAGCGCGTTTCGGCGCGCGCGGGGCAAAAATAAATCGTATAAATAATGCGCCCGAGGCGAATGTTGCGCGGCGCGTTATGTAGCTTATAGTACAATAACAGAAAGGAGGTGAAAAAAATGAGAAGCAGAGAACAGTCAGAGGCAATCCAACGAATGCCAGGGAAAGTCGACAGCGCACGATGTCCGCTGGACAAATGGGAAAGGCTGTGCTCGTACGTCGAATGGCCCGCCGCCCGATGGGCGAAACTGACAGGCGCAACGCAACACCTGCCAGTCTGTAACCATTTTGGCGCGCTTGCGTGCCTCGAATGCACGCAGGCAGACCGCGCCCGCCGCGCCCTCCGGGGCGCGTTGCCACGACCGCAAGAGGCGGTCGACGAACGATGCATGTATTACCAGTGCCCCGATCCGGGAGAGGAAGGGCGATCGCACCGGGCGCAAGCATGTGAGGACTGCGTTGAGTGGAGAAAATCGTGCACCGCGGAGGCAACCCTTCTCAGGCGCATGGTGAACGCAATGCCAAACACAATAAACGAAATGGAGCGCGGCGCGCGGTGCGCCGCCGAGGGGCATCGGGATGAACTGGAGTACGCATTTTTTCCGGAAATATCGGACGAAAGCGGGAGCAAATAACCGGTGGACTGGCGCCCGATGCGCGCGAGCGCGCATCGGGCGCAGGCAGACAAAAGAAAGGGAGCGCAACATGAACGGAGTGACGCAGGAGGCTCTGACGGCGTGGCAAAAAGCCAAGGCCGCCGCCGCAAAAGAGGCCGTAGCTTACCTACTAAAAGACCTCCAGCAACAGTGGGAGGCGGAATACATCGAGAAGCAAGAGGCCCTCGGGGCGCCGGCAAACTGGATTACCTATACATGCAGGGCATGCAGGTATACGGTCATGACGGCAGGTGACTATCCTCAGCGCGGCGAGGCGCACAGGCTCGGGAGCAGGACCTGCTACCAGTGCGGGTCTATGGATATGCTAGTGGAAAACGAAGACGAATATTACGAGAGGCTAGGCTGGCCAAAGCCAGCAAGAAAAGGGGAAGCGAAATGAAGATCAACAAAAGAACGCGATACGGGTGCGGCCGTTGCTGGCGGGTTGTGACGCTGCGGCACGTCATCCGGAACGAGCAGGCGGGGTGTCCGGTAGGCTACCAAAGTTGTCCGCACTGCGGAGCACAGAGGGGTAACGGATCCGCGGGCATAATAGACCTTCGGGCGTGGCGGGACATGATGGGCGTGGATTACTGGGAGCACTACGATAACCTGTAACGAGAGCGCCGCCATCCATGGCGGGCGACAGACCATGGATGGCGGTTTTTTTACCAGACGGAAAAAGAGGAAAAAAAAGATGCCACGAAAACGGCAACAATACAATAGCACGCTGGACGCTGTGCTGCGAGAGCGCGGGGTAACGCTCCACAGCCTGGCACGGCAGGCAGGTATATCATACACAGCGGCACTGCGCGTCATCCGTGGCCGCGCGTTGGTCGAAAGTCCGGAGACAAAAATAGCGCGCGCCCTGGGGGTAGCGGTGGCGAAAATTTTCCCCCGAACGTAACAGGCGTAGCAGCATCCACGACCTGCGCCCCGCGAGCGCCGCGCCCTGATCGTGCGCGCGGCGCGGCACGGCTTTGACTTGCGCGCAAGCGCAAGTGTCCGCGCGATAGCGCGGTCTTTTGGCGGTAGATGCTGCTGATTTTATCTTTCAAGACAACTAACGCTGTGATTGGCGGGGCCGGGTGGGGTCGTGGCGAGCAGAAGGGCGATGTCAACCAGTTGATCCAAAGCGAGCCACGAAATAAAGGCGCACGAACCAACCCAACATCTTACCACCTCTTCTTTTTTGAAGGAAGCGCAGGCGCAAAAAGAACACAGCTGACAGAGAGGCCCGAACGCGCCGAGCATAGATGGGCAAACGGGGATTTGCCGTGACAGCAACCCCAAAACCGCGAGGAACCGGGGCGGCTCTGAAGGGCGGCGGCACTAGGGCGGCACACACAACGCGCGATTCGGGCGGGGCTTTTTGGCGCGCGGCCGGCGCGGGCGGGCATAAAAGGAAAGGCCGGATGGGGATGGGGACAAGGCGAGGTTTTCCCGCCCGACGTACCGGCGCGCGCGCCCCGCCCGAACGCGCGAATTCTTGCCGCCCGTGGCCCGACCGCACGAAGGCCGCCCCTTCCGAGCAAAATAGTAACCCCATGTGGGCTTGAATGATGGGCGCGAAGGCCACCCGAACCGGCCGCCGCAGCCGCGCCGCAAACCGTATGGGGAAAATCGGAGGCTGGTCGAACAAGCGAGCGCGGCGGACGGACGGGTGGCCGAGGGGGGAGTGGCGGGGGAGGGGAGTGCGCGCGCGCCTACCACCCGCCGCCGCGCCGCCGAGCCGGCCGACGCATCCCTGGCCGTGTCCGCCGACCGCGCCGCCCCCAAGACCGGAACGAAAAACACAAAATCTTGAGCGGCGGCGCACTCGGCGGACACGGCCAGACCGCGCGCCCGAACGCTGCGCGAGCTTGCGAGCGGAGCGGAGGGTTGCGCGGTGCGTCGGCCGGCGAATGTGGGCGCGGCGGCGGGTGAGGCAGCCGATTGGGAACGAAAGGGGATAGCGCGCGCACGGGTGGGGGGAATACTCGCGCCGCGGGCCGCCGCCGCCGCGGGATTTTCTCGCGCGCGCGGAACCCAATCTTACTCGCTTCGCGCACATCCCGCGCGCGCATCCCGCGGCGGCGGCGGACACCGGACAAAATCGCGGCGCGATACCACTGACCCGGCAACAATACGAAGCCCACAGCGGGTTACCAGTAGGCCGGCGTGGACGCTTTCGCGACGGGCACGAGCACAGCCGATTACCCCCTCGAGGAGGACACGAGCCGGAGCCGGCCGCCGCAGCCGCACCGCAAACCGTATGGGGAAAATCGGAGGCTGGTCGAACAAGCGAGCGCGGCGGACGGGCGAACGGCGACAGGTCGCGACAGACTTGACCACCTCGAGGAGGACACGAGCCGGAGCCGGCCGCCGCAGCCGCACCGCAAACCGTATGGGGAAAATCGGAGGCTGGTCGAACAAGCGAGCGCGGCGGACGGGCGAACGGCGACAGGTCGCGACAGACTTGACCAGTAGGCGAATGGAGAGGGTCGCTGTCTTACATGACACTAAGAAGGCACCGAAGCGGACGACTGGCCGCCCCGAGGGAGGATATCGCCGTGCGCGGTAGCGCGCGGCGATATCCTCCCGGCCGCCCCCCTCCCGTTCCTCGCCGGGCCCTTTTGGGCGCGCTTGCGCGCACGAAGGGATCGGCGTGCGATGCGAAGCGAGCTCGGGGAGGGGGTGCGGCGGGGCGGCGGGAGAACGCGAGGCGGGGCACGAGGGCGGGGGAGGGCAGAGCCCGCGAGGAACGAGCCCCTCGCGCGAACCGCTCGACCACCGCGAGGTTTTGGCTTATGGTATACCGGCAGCCTTGTTTACCAGTAGCAGGTTTTCAGGGTTGGGCTTTCCACCAGTCGTAGAGCTCTGCTTGTTCAGCCAGGTCGACCTTTCCCGCGAGTGTTCTTGCCTTGGCGACAAGGCCCGCGGCGTTCCACCACCATGCCGCAGCCCACGGATGCCGTTCGAGTTCTACCAGGCGGTCGCGTTTGGCTAGTAGTGGACATGCGACGCATCCAAGCCGTTTATAACCAGCATCGTAGAGGCTGCAATACTTTAGCTTTTGGTCGCCGATGAACTGCCAGACATCGGTGTCTTTCCACCGGAATATTGGGCGGATGACCATTTCCTTTGATCGGTTGTCGTAGTTTGCGCACTGGAGGATGGCGCGCTTTGACGACTCTTGTTTTCGAACACCAGTGAGTAAGCGAACGTTTTTCGGCGACGTGTGTTTAAGGTCGCAGCACCATCGGCGGAATCGCGTGGGTAATATTTTTTTTGTCTTCATCAATGCCATAAGGCTTCTTTTTGGCCGTAACCATTCTACCGTTGGGTGTTCTGTCCTGATGAAGGCCATCAGTTCCTTGTGGTCTAGGCCAAGGCAGGAGTAATGGCTGGTGTATTTGACGCCGGCCATGTCGCACAGCCGGAGCATTGTTATGCTGTCTTTTCCGCCAGAGAACGCCAAATAGTAACCAGTTGGCGGTTCCCATTGTCGCAGGAGGTCGATGGATTCATCGACCAGGTTGTCGATCATTTTCGCAGAAGTCCTTTGTTTTGGCGCTATGGGGTGAACGGAGGGGCTGTCTGTGTGACCGGCCCCTCCGGGTGAGCGCGTGTGATCAGTGGGGTTAATGGTGGTGATCGGGAGAGGTTACGGCGTGTGGCCGTTGGGGATCCGCTCTGGCGATGGGATTAGGAGTATAGGGCAAGCGGGGTCGAGGCTCGGGTTGCGCTCCATTGTGCGCCTGTTTGCGTGCGCCCGCGCAAAATAATCGGGAGGCCAGAGTTCGCCTATTCCGCAATCGAGTCTGGAACAAATACGGAGCGCGGTTTCGAGAGACGGGGCTCGAATCGCGTTGCACAGCTCGCTGATCATTGAACGGGAGATTCCGACGCTGGCGGCCAATTCCTTCCCGGTACAGTTTCGGCGGAGCATCATCTGTATGAGCGCCTGGTTTTTCCAGCCGGAGGAATGAGTCATGGTGTCACCGCCGCGGAGTCGAGTGGCAATTGTCCGGCGACGAGGTCGTAAACCTCATGGCGGTCTATTGCGCCAAGATACAGCCATGTGTACCCAGATCGCGTCCACGGCGATTTCTGGACCGTCTGGGAATAAAGATATGGCCCGTGGCCGTTAGGGCACTTTTTGCATCGGGCTTTACCGCACGATACCATTCGTGCCTCATATGTAACGCCGCCCATTATCCAGTGGGCGACGGTTTGATGTGGCATAATATTCACCCTTTCAATTTCCTTAAATTAATGTTTACGGAAGCGAAAATACCAAGGGCAAATGGCATGTCAAGGGAAATCGTACACCGAGGGGAAATAATTAAGAGGGGGTTATAGCGGCGGCGCGGGAGGGGAAGCGGGGTCACTACGGGTCTGATTGGTGGAGTCTCGTGACAGCAGGGGGTGAACGGTGTGCGAGGCACCAGATGGAATGTGGACGTGACGCAGGGACATGGGGAGAAACGCCGCCGCTATAACAATCAACGCAGGGGGGAGACAAAAAGTTGCAAGAAAACACAACATGGAGAGATAATACATAGGGGGTGTTTGCGAATTCAGTGAACCTGAACGAAAGGCAAGAGCGAAATGGCGGCAAAACCATACTGGGCGGTGAACTAAATACGAGCGGCGACGAGTTATCCACAGGGTTATGCACAGGTTATCCACAGCATGTCCACAGGATATCCACAGGCGTAAGCCAAAAGAAATCAGACGTTTAACCGTAGGAATCGTCCCAAGGACTTGTCTTCTACTACGACATATGTAATAACACATAATGATGTCTTTGGTTGGCCCTAAATCCGGAAAAGAAAGACAGGATGGCCGCGCTGAGGTAAACGTTACAGCCTTCCAGCACAACACAGGATGGCGCCAGAGGCACTTGTAAGACAACACAAAGCGAAACGGGATGCGGAACACGAGGGTAAAATAAGAAAGCCGGAC
>CAIYHG010000166.1 GCA_903925975.1 uncultured Acidobacteriia bacterium
CATGCATTGGAGAACATGAAGAAGGTGGCCCTCTCCCCGAATGAACTGGATCTGAATACCGGCGCTACCGCGTGGCTGCGTATCGGCCAGATATACGATCTCACCAAACGCCGTAGCTTGGCCTTGGATGCTTACAGACGCGCAATTTCCTATGCGCCGGAGGCGGACGCCGCGAATGAATCTCGAAAGTACTTATCGGCGCCCTACCGCCGCGCATAAGAACGGCACGATGACTACTGCGGCGCCTCAATCGTCACTTTGACCGGCTGTTCCACGAACTTGGGTTCCTTCTCTGCGGTCAAAATCATCAGGGACATCTTCCCGGAAGCTTTCGCCGGGACAACAATTTTGAGTACAGTGGCGGTTTGTTCTCTTACTTCACAGAGCAGATCGTTCTTGCCGTCGGTCAAGTAAACCTTGGCGACATTATCTTTGGTTAGATTCTCACCTGAAACAGCGATTACATCGCCAGCCTTTCCGTTCATGGGCTCAACGGAGGTCATCCGCGGTGACACCGTTTGCGCGTATGCCGCAATGCCAGCGACTACGAGCAGTAGCACTACAGAAGACATTCTCATCTTAAACCGGCCTTTCCGTCTCAATGCTATGTCCATTCCCACTTGAATTCAAGCAGTGCGATGCAGTCCTTCTGTCTAATCGGCAGAAAGGTGTGCGCGGGCGTGCGTACGCCGGCAATATCGGGGCCTGAAAGATTAAGAATGCTAAACTAACTCTCAGGAGCGCGTCTGCGACGCTCGCCGGCCTGCCTATTTTGATCCAACACTGTCAAAATAGGGGGGTCCTACTCGATTACACGCGCTGGTGTGCAAGCTCCTGGCGGTTGTTACCGCAAGGGAGAAGCCTAAAGGCGCTCGGGGGACGCCCACCCTTTTCAACGAGGGTCATAACGGGGGTCGGCGCCGCCGTGCGATGCGCTCCGTATTTCTCTTCTTCGCGGAGTTCTGGCCGATATCGTTGCGATTCACGGGTTCAGCGGGATCGCCAAGGTACTCTTCTTCCTATGCCTGGCAGCTTTTGTGGTTGGCCTGCCGATGCGGAGACGGGACGTCTGAGGCGCCGGCGGGGTGGGATGCCGCGTCTATTTGAAGACGCCATTGCGGAATTACCCTAATACCCGATACCTGCCTTTGGTTAGTTAACCTTGAAAAAGCCACCGATTTCCGCTGTAATTTATCCGGAGACTCAATGGACTGGGCGGGACATTTCTGGAGGGATGAGACAGGTCAGGCCTTGATGGAATACAGCCTGCTGATAGCCTTCTTCGCCCTTCTCGCCATGGCCTTCGCCGGAAGTTTCACGGACTCAATTCGGTCTATTGCCGACACGGGCCAACAGCGCCTGGAACAAGCCTCGTCCGGCCACGGCTTATAGCACGTCCGCAAAACCCCGCTTCATGTGCCGGAAGAAGAGTCCGCCGGCGACAAAGACCGCAGCGCCATACGCCGCGCCTATGGCGAGATTGGCGGCCCCGGGCGGGGCCGATCCGAGAAGCGCCGCGCGATAGCCCCTAACCATATACGTCATCGGATTCGCCGCCAGCAGGAACGCGGCCCACGGCCGGCGCGGGTACGTGCTTTCGGTGATGAAGATGGGCGTCAGCCAAAACCAGAAAGTCATGGCCACGCTCAGGACCTGGGCCGTGTCGCGGATGTAGACGTTCAAACTCGCGAAAATCCAGCCCAATCCGATCCCCAGCATACCCAGCGCCACCATGTACAAAGGCAGAAGCAACAGGAAAACGCCGATGTGGCCCAACCAGACCGCGACCGCCGCCACCACGAGCGTCAGCGCCAATACGTGGCTCACAAGGGACGAAAGGTATACCGAAACCGGGACGATCTCAGCCGGGAAAACAGTCTTTGTGATCAGTGTTGCGTGTTCCAACAGGCTCGATGCGGAACGTTGCACGGTCTCGCTGAAGAGCATCCAAGGCAGCATTCCCGCGAACAGGAACAGCGGATAATTCTCCACGCCCGGGAGTTTCTGCTTCAGACAGATCTGGAACACGAACACCCAGCTCAGGAGCAGCACGAGCGGGTGAATCAATCCCCAGATCCAGCCCATCGCGGAGCCTACGAAGCGCTGCTCAAAATCGCGGCGCACGAGTTGAAACAGAAGGCTGCGCCGCTCCACCAAGTTGCGCAAAAATAGCCGTCCGGGGACTTTGTTGGGCACCTTAACTTGAACAATACCAATAAATTCAATGACTTGCAAGGAACTCCGGGGCTTGACAGCAGACATAGTTACTGTTACATTGCAGTTTCGTCCATTTTTTGAAACTGATAGCCGTCAAGGCCGAGGAAGTACGTATTACCCCCAGGTACTTCAATTCATTGGCCGCCGGTGAGGAATGAAGCAGGAGTATTTCGTTTTAGTTCTCGCACACTCGCTACGAGGCCGGTTGCGGCGGATTCACATCCCCCACAAAGCCCTCTATATCGCAGTGTCGCTCCTCCTGCTCTGCTGCCTCTCGGTATTCGGATTCGTAGCCAGCTATGCGCGGATGGCCTGGAAAGTGGCCAATTATAACGCGCTCCGGACCGAAGCCGAAGGTCTCAAGTCGCGCTACCAGAACCTGCAGAAGAAGGTCTCCGAGGCCGATCAGCAACTGGCCACCCTGGAAATTTACGCCAAGGAAGTTTCGCTGGCGTACGGAATCAAGCAGCGCCTCGAAGGCCCCACCGATATCTCGTCGGAAGGCGCGCTGGTGCCGTCCTTCCCGGAAAGCCTGCAAGATTACAGCTTCTTGCGCAGCGCCGACCAGCTTTCGCTGAAGTATCGGGTGGCGCGTCGCGCACCGTCGGCCAATGCGCGGCCCAATGCCTGGCCGGTGGCCGGGCGGCTCATGGGCGGTTTCGGCAGCCGTTTGGATCCATTCTCCGGCGAGGGCGAGCGTGAGTTCCACAAAGGCGTGGATATCAGCGCTCCGACGGGCACTACGGTGCGTGTCACAGGCGACGGAGTAGTAGTTCAGGCTCAGTACACCACCGGCGGCTATGGCCGCCTGATCCTGGTCGATCACGGCGGCGGCTTCCAGACTTTGTACGCTCACCTTTCGAGGATGTTCGTGCAGGTAGGCCAGGACGTGCGCCGCGGCGAGGTGATTGGAGCGGTAGGCAGCTCCGGCCGCACCACGGCCCCGCATCTGCACTACGAAGTCCACGTCAGCGGGCTGGCGATGAACCCGTACAACTACATGCGGCAGAGCGCCGCGTTCCAGCAGCCTTCGTCCAGGAAAGACTTCCCCTTCTAGCCCCCCTGCACTCCCCATCCGCGCGGTACTCTGGATTCTGAATGCGATTCCTACTTTTTGCCGCGGCTCTGGTGGTTTGCGCCTGCGGGCCTGCGTCTCAAGCGGGCAGCGTCCCGGTCTACAGTTGCGAAGTGGTTCACGTCTACCCGCATGACCGGCAGGCATTCACTCAGGGGCTGGTTTATCTCAACGGGGATCTCTATGAGGGCACCGGACTCGAGGGCCAATCCTCCATTCGCAAGGTGAAGCTGGAGACCGGCGAAGTTGTTCAAAAACGCGACGTGCCGGAGGCGTACTTCGGCGAGGGCATCGTCGATTGGAAAGACCGGCTGATTGAGCTGACGTGGACGACGCAGCTTGGCTTCGTCTACAACCTGGGCACGTTCCAGCCGCTTTCGGAGTTCCACTACGCCGGCGAAGGCTGGGGACTGACCCAGGACGGCAGGCGCATCGTCATGAGCGACGGCAGCGCGCAGTTGCGCTTCTGGAACCCCGAAACGCTGCAAGAGGCCGGCCGGATCACGGTGACCGCCGACGGCGCCCCGGTTTCGAGCCTGAACGAGCTGGAGTGGGTGCGCGGCGAAATCTACGCCAACGTATGGCAGACGGACCGGATCGCGCGCATCAATCCCGCGACGGGCGCGGTGGTGGGGTGGATCGATTGCACGGGCCTGCTGCCCGCGGCGGACCGCGACAGCATGACCGACGTGCTCAACGGCATCGCCTACGACGCCAAAGGCGACCGCCTGTTCCTGACAGGGAAGCGCTGGCCGAAGCTGTTCGAAGTGAAGCTGGTGAAGAAGTAAAGCCGGCGGAGCCGTGCAGCGGCGTGGACGGGTTATCTCGCCCCCGCGCCCTGCGGCTCCATCGCAATCCGCAGGTTGCCCGCCGCATCGCTGTAATCGGGCTTGAGACGCAGCGCCTCTCGAAAATGCGCGATGGCCTCGGTTAACTTGCCGCCTCGGCCCAGCAGCACGCCGAGGTTATTGTGCGCCTCGGCCGACGATGGCTCGATCGAAAGACTCTTCTCGTAGGCGCGCTCGGCCGCATCCAACATTCTCAGCCCTTCATAGGCTTGAGCGAGATTGAAGTAGGCCTGCCAGTAATCCGGGTAGATGGATGTCGCCGATAGAAACTCGGCGGCTGCCGCCTGCAACTGGCCCTTCGCGGCCAACTCAACGCCCAGATCGCAGTGGGACGCCGCGAAGTTGCCGGAAAATTCCGGGTTCCGCGGGTCCAGCTCGACGGCCTGCTTGTGGTAGCGGAACGCTTCCTCATAACGCTCCAGCTTGCCCAGGGCCACGCCCATATTCGAGACGGCTGGGACGAATTGCGGATTGACCCGGAGAGCCGTGCGCAAAGCGGATTCCGCCTCGCCGTAGTTGCCCTGCCTGATCAGCAGAGCCGCTATGTTGTTGTAGGCCTCCACCCGGCCGGGCTCGATGCGGGCGGCGTTGCGGAGATGCGCCAGCGCTTCGCCGTAGCGTCCCCGCTCATCATAGGCACGTGACAGATTGTATTCGGAGAGGTAACTGGGCCCGGTAACTGCCGCGACGCGCTCCCACGCCGTAAGGTCGTCTTTCCATAATTTCGTCTGGCCGTAAGCCGCCACAGCCAGCGCCAGGATCAGGCCGCATGCCGCCGCTGCCGGCGCCCGGGACGGCTGCCCGCTGCCGGCCAGGCGTTTCGCGAATACGCGCGAGAGCGCCTCCGAACCGCCCCATACCGCCATGACGAAGATTCCGAGCGAGGGCACATAGACGTACCTGTCGGCCAGCGCCTGGCTGCCCACCTGCACCAGACCGATTACCGGAATCAGCGTGACGGCGTACCATAGCCAGCCGAATGTAACGTATGGATGGCGGGGCAAGGCCCGGACCGCGTAAGCCGTGATTGCGGCAAACGCAGCCAGGCACGCGGCTGTTTCCCATATCGGCGGCATGGTCGCCGGGTATGAATAGAACATCGCCAGTCCGGCCGGCCACAGCATCTTTCCCAGGTAGGCGACATAGGAATGAATCGCATTCGCAAGGCGAAGTGGCGCCGGGACGCGATCGAGCGTTGCCACCGCGCTCGCCGTCCTCTGCGCCCAGAATGTCACCACGCTGAAGGCCCCGGCTAGCAGGAAGAGCGGGACCTTCTCCCAGGCAAGCCGGCCAAAGGCGCGAAGGCTGCGATTGGCGCCGGTGAGCCGCTCCAGGGGCCAGATATCGAGCAACAGAAGAGTCACCGGGAACGTGACCAGCATGGGTTTGGCCAACAACCCCATGATCATCGCGCCCGCTACTGCCGCGTACCGGCCAGCCGTTGTCTTCTCGCGCCATCGCGCATACGCCCAGATTCCGAGGAGCCAGAACGCCGTGCTCAGCACATCCTTGCGCTCGCTGATCCAGGCTACCGATTCGACGTGCAGTGGGTGCACGGCGAACAGCGCAGCAACGACCGCGCTCCGGCCCGTCGAGCCGGTGAGCCGGCGCAACAGGAAGAAGACCAGAAGAACGTTGAAGATATGAAGCGCTACGTTCGTAACGTGATAGCCGGTGGGACCAACGCCGAAGAATTGGCTATCGGCCATCAGCGATATCCAGGTGAGAGGGTGCCAGTTCCCGAGGAGCGTGGTAGTGAACGCCCAGCCAAGGCCCTCGCCGGTGAACCCGGCCGCGACGTGGCCGTTCTGGGCGACGTAAAGGCCGTCGTCCATGGTGATGAAGCCGAATCCGCCCACGCCCGAGTAGACGACGGCCGTTAGCGCGGCAAGTAGCGCCGCGAGCATCCACGAGCCCGAACTGCCGGCCCACACGGACCGGGAAGGCGCAACGCTCTGGCTCGCCTTCTCCTTTTGCTTTCTTATTGACAATGCGGACAAGTGGCCCTCTCCCGGCAATTCGGAGAACAGCCCGCATTGTAACCGAAAGTAAGACCTGCTTCGAGATCCGGAGCTCTGGCGAGCCAGGACTTAGGCAATATCCTGAAGAACGAAGCGCGCCGGTCGGCCGAGCGCCGCAGCCGCGTGCTCCGCCGCGATATATCCGCTCCGCACCGCGCCTTCCATCGTGGCCGGCCAGCCGCTGCGCGTCCAATCGCCCGCCACAAAGAGGCGGGGAAACGCAGTCTTCGGTCCGGGCCGCAGGGCCTCGGTCCCCGGAGCGGCCGAATACGTGGCGCGCTGCTCTTTCACTACGTGCGCCTTAACCAGCGCCGCCCCGGCAGCGCCGGGTATGAACTGCCGCAGGTCGCTCAACGCCAAGTCGATGATCTCCTGGCGCCCGAGCGCGCTCAGGCCCCGCGAGGCGCTGACAACGAGTTCCAGGTAGCGCCCGCCGCCCTTGTTGAACATCCACTGAATCGTCCGGTCGAGGAATGTGGCATAGGGAAGGTCGGTTACGCTGCGGTCGAACCACAGGTGCACGCCGGTGATCGGAGAATGCTCCAGCGCGGGCGCGGGAAGGCCCACCGCTTCCAGGCGCTCGAACGGCAGCGCAGAGATGTAGCAATCGGCCGTGCGCCGCTCGCCCGCGGCCACGAAGCCCTCGGCGTCGATCTTCTCCACCGGGCAGCGGAAGCGGATGCGCACGTTGGGAAAACGCTGCCAGGCTGTGGCTGAATACAGTTCGCTCAGCGGAACCTCCGAGAGGCCCATTTCGTAGGAATCCGCGCGCGCCAGGAACCCGAGCCAGAACACCTGAAAGCCGTGGCGGGCAGCCATGCGCTCCAGGTCCTCGTTGATGGCGCTCACCAACACCTGCCGCCAGAAACGCTCTATGGCGCGCGGCGTCTGCCCTTTCTCGCGCAGCCAGTCGAGCATCGAGATGCTGTCTAAATCCGCACGGGAAGCCCGCTCCCGGCGCAGCGCCATGATCCCGCGCGTGATGGAAATCTTGTCCCGCGCATCGAGGCATTTCATGGCCGCGAACGAACCGGCGAAGTGCAGCGGCGCGGGGAGGCGTCCGCGGCGCAGTTCCGAGACGCGCCCGCCGGGTTCGATGAAATAGAACTCGCGGTAGAAGCGGATTTGTTGCAGCGCGCCCAGCCGGCGGTAGAAATCCAACAGATTCACGCAGCAGCGCAGGAGCACGTGCTGGCAGTTATCGATGGTCTCGTTCCCGATGGGGTAGGAAGCTGCGCGGCCACCCAGAAACGGGCGCGCCTCGAATAGCTCCACGTCGAACCCCGCCTCGCCGAGGGCGGCGGCGGCGGCTAGTCCGGCCAGACCTCCGCCGGCGATCAGGACCGTGGGCATATCAAAAGTATGGCAGATCGACGCTTCCCCGCCCCGCCCATCGTTGGCCGGAACCGTTTGATAAAATCTCAAACATCGGCAGTCTAGGAGTCATAGTGCAACGCTACTACTTCGCGATGTTGGCAGTGCCACTGGCGCTGGGGCTCTCGGGCTGCAATAAAGCTCAGCAAAGCCGCCCGGCGGGCGCGGGGGCGTTCGCCGTACCCGTATCCGTCACCAAGGCCACGCGGGAATCCATACCGACCGAAGTGCGTGTGGTGGGAACGGCCGCAGCTTCGTCGGTGGTGCAGATCAAGTCGCAGGTTTCGGGCGAACTGCTGGCGGTGGAGTTTCAGGAAGGCCAGAACGTCGCCAAGGGCGACCTGCTGTTCCGAATCGATCCGCGCTCTTACCAGGAGGCTTTGCGGCAGGCCGAAGCCGCCGCCGCTCGCGACCGCGCCCAAGTGGCGCAGGCGCGCGCCGCCCTGGCCCGCGATGAGGCGCAAGCCAAGTATGCGGACACCGACGCCTCGCGTTTTGCCGACTTGCAGAAGGAGGGGCTCGCCTCCAAGTCGCAATCCGACCAGTCGAGAGCGGGCGCGGACGTGGCTCGCGAGTCGGCCAAGGCCACTCAAGCGGCCATCGAAGCCGCTAACGCGGCGCTGCAGAGCGATGAGGCCGCTATTGCCTCCGCCCGCCTCAATCTGAGTTACTGCGAGATTCACGCGCCTATGGCCGGCCGCGCCGGCAATCTGCTGGTGCACCCCGGCAATCTGGTGAAGGCGAACGATATCCCGCTGGTGGTGATCAACCAGGTAACGCCGATCTTCGTGGATTTCAACGTGCCGGAGGAGCACCTGCCCGCTATTCGCCGGCTCAGCGCGGCGCGCCGGCTTCCGATCCGCGCCTTCTCGCCCGACGAAGCGAATCGAAGCGCCGAAGGCTATCTGGCGGTAGTGGACAACGCCGTGGACGCGGCCACCGGCACGATCCACCTGAAGGGCTCGTTCGATAACAAGGAAGGGCTGCTGTGGCCAGGGCAGTTCGTCAATATTGCATTGACGCTCGATAGCATCGAGAACGCTACCGTGGTTCCCTCTGTAGCCGTTCAATCCGGGCAACAGGGGCGTTTCGTCTACGTGGTGAAGGCCGATAACAAGGCCGAGTTGCGCCTCGTGACGGCGGGCTATTCCTTCGGGGAGAGGATTGTAATCGAGAAGGGCCTTGCGCCGGGAGAGACCGTGGTCACCGACGGCTACCTGATGCTGGCGCCGGGCGCGCCGGTGCGGCTGGTGGATGCCGCCAAGCTTGAAACGGGGCCGCTGTGAACCTCTCGCGGCTATTCATCGAACGCCCGGTAACCACGTCGCTGCTTTGCCTAGCGATTCTGCTGTTCGGGGCAATCGCCTTCCGCGCGCTGCCGGTGGCGGCGCTGCCCAGCGTGGATTACCCCACGGTGCAGGTGAGCGCCGGCCTGCCCGGCGCAAACCCGGGCACAATGGCTTCCACAGTGGCAACGCCTCTGGAGCGTGAGTTCTCGACTATAGCAGGCGTCCAATCGATCAACTCCCTCAATTCGCTGGGAAGCACCAGCATCACGGTGCAGTTCAATCTCGACCGCAAGATCGACGAAGCCGCGCAAGACATTCAGGCGGCGATCTCGCGCGCCGGCGGACGGCTGCCCACCAACATGCCGCGCCCGCCCGTCTACAGCAAAGTAAACCCCGCTGAGCAGCCCATCATTTACCTGGCCCTGACTTCGAGCTCGCTGCCGCTGTACCAGGTGAACGAATACGCCGATACGCTGCTGGCGCAACGCATCTCGATGGTGAGCGGCGTTTCCCGCGTGATCGTCTACGGCTCGCAGAAATTCGCCGTGCGTGTGCAGTTGGATCCGGACAAACTCGCCGCCCACAACATCGCGCTCGATGAAGTGCGGCAGGCGATCAGCTCAAGCAACACGAACCTCCCCACCGGACGGTTCGACGGCGCGGCACAGTCGTTCACCATCGAATCCACCGGCGGCATCGACACCGCTGCCGGCTACAGGCCGATTATCGTCGCCTGGCGGAACGGCACGCCGGTGCGTCTGGAACAGTTGGGCCGCGTGCTCGATAGCGTGGAAAACGACCAGGTGATCGCGTGGATGGATAACGTCCGCGGCGTGATCCTGGCCATTCAGCGGCAGCCCGGCACGAATACGGTCGCGGTAGCCGACGAGATCCGGCAACTGCTGCCCGAGTTGCGCCGCGAGATCCCGCCCTCGGTGACTCTCCAGATTGCGTTCGACGCCTCGGAATCCATCCGCGGCTCTATCCGTGACGTGGAATTCACGTTGCTCTTGACGCTGCTCATCGTGGTGCTGGTGATCTTCCTCTTCCTGCGAAACATTTCCGCCACCGCGATCCCCGGCCTGGCCGTGCCCTTCTCGATCGTCGGCACGTTCGCCGTGATGTACCTGCTGGGCTACAGCTTGAATAATCTTTCGCTGATGGCCCTGACGCTTTCGGTTGCATTTGTGGTGGATGACGCCATCGTGATGCTCGAAAACATCGTCCGCCACATGGAGATGGGCGAAACGCGCATGCAGGCGGCGATCAGCGCCTCTCGCGAAATCGGCTTCACCATCGTTTCGATGACCGTCTCTCTGGTGGCCGTGTTCATCCCGGTGCTGTTCATGGCCGGAATCGTCGGCCGGCTGCTGCACGAGTTCTCGGTGACGATCGTAGTCGCCATTCTGATTTCCGGCTTCGTTTCGCTCAGCCTTACGCCCATGCTGGGCAGCCGCTTCCTGAAGCCCTCGCGCGAGGCGCACCACGGCGCCGCGTACCGCTTCCTGGAGAACGGCTTCACCGCGCTCGCCCGTTGGTATGAGTATTCGCTAGGCATAGCCCTTCGATTCCGGCTGGCCACGCTTGGCGTTGCCGTTCTGATGTTGGCCGGCACGGTGTATCTGTTCCTGACCATGCCAACCGGCTTTATTCCTTCCCAGGACTCCAATTTCTTCTTCGGCGTCACCCAGGGGCCGCAGGATATCTCTTTCGAATCGATGGCGAAGCACAACCGGGCGGTCAGCGAGACCGTCCGCTCGCAGCGTTATGTGGATGGGGTCGGCGCGTTCGTCATGGGCGGAAACCAGGCGTTCTTTTTCGTGCGCATGAAGCCGCGGGACCAGCGGGCTCTTTCGGTGGATCAGGCCATCGAGGATCTCCGCCCCAAAGTGATGTCGGTTCCCGGCGTATTCACCTTCATGCAGAACCCGCCGCCGATCACGGTGAGCGGGCAGAACTCCGCGAGCGTGTATCAGTTGACGCTCCAGAGCACCAACTTGAATGAGATCTACGTGTGGGCGCCCAAGCTGATGGCCCGCATGCGGCAGTTGCCCGGCTTCGTGGACGTGAACACCGACCTGCAGATCTCCAGCCCGCGCGTGGTCGTGGACATCAACCGCGACCGGGCCCGGGCGCTGGGCATCAACCCGCAGCAGGTGCAGGACACGCTCTTCAGTTCGTTCGCTCAGCGGCAGGTTTCGGTGATTTACGCTCCGGCGAACCAGTACGAGGTCCTGATGGAAGTGGATCCGAAATACCAGCAAACGCCGGATAGCCTGTCGAAACTGTATCTGCGTTCGTCGAACGGCTCGCTCGTGCCCATGGCTGCCATCGTGGATACGCACCGCGATACCGGCCCGCTGACCATCAGCCACTTCGGCCAACTACCGGCAGTCACGCTCTCGTTCAACCTGCGCCCGGGCTATTCCCTCGGGCAGGCGGCGCAGCAGGTGGATGACGCCGTACGGGAATTGCGCGTGCCGCCGACCGTCACCACAAGTTTCCAGGGCACGGTGAAGGAGTTCCAGAACTCGTTCCGCAACCTGACGATCCTGCTGATTGTGGCCATCGCAGTGATCTACATCGTGCTGGGCGTGCTGTACGAGAGTTTCATCCACCCGATCACGATTCTCTCGGGGCTGCCCTCGGCGGTGTTCGGCGCGTTGCTGACGCTTAAGCTGTTCCACAAAGAGCTCGATCTATACGCGTTCGTGGGAATCATCATGCTGTTCGGCGTGGTGAAGAAGAACGCGATTATGATGATCGATTTCGCTCTGGATGCGCAGCGCCGCGGCATTCCCGCGCAAATGGCCATCTGGCAGGGCTGCATGCTCCGCTTCCGCCCGATCATGATGACCACGATGGCAGCGTTGTTCGGCACCCTTCCCATCGCCCTGGGTTACGGGGAAGGCGCGGACGCGCGCCAGCCTCTGGGACTGGCCGTGGTAGGCGGTCTGGTGGTAAGCCAGTTCCTCACGCTCTACATCACGCCCGTGATCTATATTTACCTGGAGCGCCTGCAGGAGCGCGCGCAGGGGAAATCGCAGCAACCGGCAGGCGTGCCCGCTGCGTAAACCTGCGCTGCCGCGGCGCCCTAGTTCGCCAGCGCCGCAACCAGCAGCAGCGCGCGCTGCACGCCTAACCACGATTGAGCGGCGTCAAACGTCTCTTGCGCGGAATGAACGCCCGATCCGCTGCCTCCGCCCCCGATCGTAATCGCCGGTATGCCCAGGCTCATGGGGAGGTTCGCATCGGTAGACCCATCGCCCAGCGCGGCTTCGACCTTGAGCGCCAAAGAAAGCGCGATGGCGGTGCGCACGATGCCGCTATCGGAAGGAGTGCGTCCGGCGGGGCGCTTGCCCACGAGTTCCGCCGAGGCTGAAACGGGGCTGCGGTTATTCCAGCGGCGATTTTCCTCGGCCACTGCCGCTTGCAACGCGGCATGGAACTTCCGGTTGAGCGATTCCAGCGCAGCCTGACCGGCGGACCGCAAATCGACCTCCATCCATGCCTCGCCCGCAATCGAGTTCACCGAAGTTCCGCCGCCCACGCGCCCCACGTTGAACGTGGTTTTCGGCTGGGCCGGAACCTTGAATGCATCGATCTTGGCGATGGCCCGGCCCAGCGCATGAGTCGGATTCGCCATGCCGAACGCGCCGTAACTGTGCCCGCCTGGACCCTTGAACGTGACGCGATAGCGCAGGCTGCCCACTCCCACGTTGGTAATCCCGTAGCCCGCGCCGTCAATCGAAACGAAGCTATCGATCTGCCCTTTGAAGGTTTCGTTGAACAGCGCCTTCATCCCGCGGAGATCGCCGAGCCCCTCCTCGCCTGTGTCGGCCACGAAGGTGATGGTTCCCCGCGTCTCAACCCGCGCCTGGTTGAGGGCGCGCGCTACCGCCAGCATCGCGGCCAGGCCGCGCGCGTCGTCGCCGATGCCGGGGCAGGCCAGCGCGCCGCCTTTGCGCACTACCTCAAGAGCCGTCTCCGGCGGGAACACGGTGTCCAGGTGCGCGGCCAGCACGACGTTAGGCCGCGGCGAACGGCCGGGGCGCACGCCGATCACGTTCCCCGCGGAATCCACGCGCACATCGCGCAGGCCGGCTTGTTCGAAGAGCCGCTTCAGTTCGCGCCCCCGCTCCTCCTCGTGAAACGGCGGCGCCGGAATGCCGCACAGCCTGGCCTGTAATTCCAAAGTCTGCGGTTCACTCTTGCGGGCGGCCTCCATGGCAGCGCGAAGGGCGGGGTCCCGCGGCAGCGCGCCCGAGTCCTGCCCGAATGCGGCCAGCGCGCACACCAGCGGCGGCAGGAGCAGGCGGAATGAAACCCTCATGCAACCAGTGTAGGCTCTACGCCCCAGGTTGCAGGCTACGGCGAGCATCGCGGGAGGTTAGAGACCCACCTGCAAAGGAAAGTCGCGGCTGCGAAGCGCCAGTTCGGTTCGGTTGACCACGTGGACTTTGCGGAATATGCGGTACAGGTATTCCTTCACGGTCCCCACTGTCAGACTGAGTTCGTGGGCGATCTCCTTGTTGGACTTGGCTTGCTGAATCAGAAGCACGATCTGGCGCTCACGGAGCGACAACGCGGTCTGCTTGCGCTCGCAGGCTGGCAGTGCAGGAGGCAGTGCAGCGAGTCCGGCCTTAATTATCATTGATGGCCATCCCTCGAATAAGAATTTTGCAGCGTATCCCCGCGGGGCATTCCGGCGCGGTTAGCTCTACCGCCGCAATCTATTAGCCAGTCGTTCTAATTGATACAGATGTAGAACTTATAGCAGTAGCGTAGTGGGCACCGTGTATTTTTTCCGGCGATATCAAGAAGTATTTACCCTCGGAAAGTTCCGATGCGGCCTAACCAAAGGCCGTGTTGCCGAGCCTGACGCCTCGGGGTACGTTAGAGTTACGGTTACCCACATCGGGCGCTTTATGGCAGCAGAATCTGTCCTGGTCATCGACGACACGCCGGTAAATCTGAAGCTGGCGGATCTCATCCTCCGCAAGGAAGGCTTCGAGGTTCGGACGGCGCGCAATGCCGAGGAAGCACTGGCCCTTCTGCAGGGGTTCCGTCCCGACCTCATCCTGGTGGATATCAATCTGCCCGGCATGGACGGCCTGGAACTCACGCGCTGTATCAAATCCGATCCCGGCACGGCCGATATCACCGTAGTGGCCCTGACGGCCTCGATGCAGCCCGAACTCAAGGAGCAGGCGTTTGCGGCCGGCTGCACGGGCTACATCCTGAAACCGATGGATACCAAGACGCTCGGCGAAACGGTCCGCGGCCACCTGTACAGCCGCCGCGCGAGCCGGCGCCTCCCCAGCGGGATTCCGTTCAAGGCCGTCGAACTCGAAGCCCTACGGCGGCGGTTTCTCGAAGAAGGCCTGGGCGACACCCGCCGGATGCTCGAAACCTTGAGCGGCGCATTTGACTATGAAAAGGCGGGCCGCCTGCTGCATCAATGGGCGGGAGCGGGAGGCGCGCTGGGTTATTCGGAAGTCACCGACACCGCGCGAGCCGCGGAGCAGTTGCTCCAGAACGCCCCGCTCGACAAGGCCGCGCTCCGGGAGACTCTCACCAACCTGCTCTACGCGTTTTCCGATTCGGCGCAAGACGACCTGCGCCCACTTCCCGAATTCATACTGCGGGAACTGGACGGAAAGCGCGTGGCATTGACAGGCTTCGCGCCCGAAGACGCCGAACGGCTGTGCGCGGCACTGGAGCGCGCCGGCGCCCGCCCCCGGCTATTCCGCGCGATGGACGCTCCGGATAGCGGCCCCGTCAGAGACTGCGCGCTGGCCATGATCCACGTGGATGCCGAAACGGCGCGGTCCCCCTGGCTCTCCCCCGCCCGGGCGTTTCCGGACCAGCCCATCGTCCTAGTGGGCGGCCGGGACCGATTGATGGCCCTCGACGCGCGCGTGCAATTGCTCGCCCGCGAACTTCTGATTGACGGGTGGCAGCCTGAGGAAGCCCTCATGCGCTGCACGCTCGCCTTGCAGCGGGCCGCCGTCCCGGCTCCGGCTGTGTCCGATTCGCCGGTTTCGGCGGGGTCCAGAGCTTCCGCGCCGGCCGCTTCCGGCCCGCCACGAGTCGTGATCGCCGACGATGACGCCGTGATTCGCACGCTGCTGAGGGGAACGCTCGAAAACTACGGGATGACGTGCCTCGTAGCCACGAACGGCCCCGACGCGCTGAACCTGATCCGGACGGAGCGTCCCGACGCCGCCGTGCTGGATATCAACATGCCCGAAATGGACGGCTATCTGGTGCTGGCGGCGATCCGGCACGAGAAGATTCCGGTACCCGTGCTGCTGCTGACAGCGCGTTCCCACGAAAACGACATCTCCCGCGGTTTCACTCTTGGGGCTGACGATTACGTGGTCAAGCCATTCAACAGCATCGAACTGGTGGCCCGCGTGAAGCGGCTGCTGCGGCGCTAGCGGGGCTGCGCCAGAAGCTGCCTGCGCCCTACTACACTGGATTCATGGCCTCAGCCGCGCCCCAGCCGGCGCTCCGGGTGCGAAATCTCCGTAAGTCGTATAAGGACGTGGTGGCCGTGGATGGCCTCGACCTTGAGGTGCGCCCGGGGGAGTGCTTCGGCCTGCTCGGCCCCAACGGAGCCGGCAAGACCACCACCATCGAGATTTGCGAGGGGCTGACCGAACCCGATTCGGGCGACGTGGAAATTCTGGGGATGCGGTGGAATACCCACGCGAAACTCTTGCGGCAGCGGCTCGGCATTCAGCTTCAGGAGACGCAGCTCGCCGAGAAGCTCACCGTGTTCGAGACCGTACGGCTGTTCCGCAGCTTCTTCCGGCGCGGTCCCGATCCGGATGCCGCCATCGCCCTCGTCCAACTGGAAGACAAGCGCAATTCGCGCGTGGGCGCGCTTTCCGGCGGGCAGAAGCAGCGCCTCGCGCTGGCTTGCGCGCTGGTGGGCGATCCCGACCTGTTGTTCCTCGACGAACCCACGACCGGCCTCGACCCGCAGGCGCGCCGCCAGGTCTGGTCGCTGATCGAAGAGTTCCGCTCCGAGGGCCGCACCATCGTTCTCACGACGCACTATATGGACGAAGCGGAGCAGGTCAGCGACCGCGTGGGCATCATGGATCACGGCAGAGTCATCGCCCTGGGTACGCCGGGCGAGTTGATCGCCTCGATCGGCGCCGAGCACCTGGTGGAGTTTTCGGCGGGAGAGAACATGCTGGATACGGCCCCGCTGGAGCGGTTGGAAGGCGTCCGCGCGGTGCGCGTGAGCGAGGGCGCCGTTCGCATGCATGTGGCGGAGTTGCATGTGGCCGTGCCCGCGCTGTTGGCGGAATTGGCCCGCCAGAGGATGCCTCTGACCGAACTGCGTACCCGCTCCGCCAGCCTGGAGGACGTCTTCGTGGCTCTCACGGGAAGGCATCTGCGCGATGAGTGAGCGTTACAACGCCGGCCCGCGCCGCAATCGCCTGCTCGAACATCCGCTGGTGCGGCTGACCGCGGTCCGCTTCCACGAGTTTGTGCGCGAGCCGGAAGCGCTGTTCTGGACGTTCGCCTTCCCCATCCTGCTGGCCGCGGGGCTGGGCGTGGCATTCCGGAACCAGCCCGCGAACGTGCTCCCGGTGGCGGCCGCGACCCAGCAGATCGCACGGGCGCTGGGGGCAGAGCCGCTCCTCTCCGTCCGCCGACTGCCTGTGGCCGCGGCCGAAGACGCGCTGCGCGCGGGAAAGGTGGTTCTGGCCGCCGAGTCGGGCGTTGGCGGCTCCGTGGTTTACCGCTACGACCCGACCAACCCCGATGGGCGCGCGGCCAGGCTGCTGGCGGATGCCGCCATTCAGCGAGCCGCCGGGCGCGCCGACCCCGTCCCCGCCGGCGATAGCCTGGTCCACGAGCCCGGCTCGCGTTACATTGACTTCCTCATTCCCGGTCTGTTGGGCATGAGCCTGATGGGCAACGCGATCTGGGGCGTGGGATACGCCATCGTGGACGCGCGCCGCAAGAAGCTGATCAAGCGCCTGGTGGCCACACCCATGCCCCGGCGGTATTATCTGCTCTCGTTCGTGCTCTCGCGGCTGGGCCTGCTGATTGCCGAGGTGGGCGCGATCCTGGGCTTCGCCGTGGCGCTGTTCGGAACGCCGCTGCGCGGCCCGTGGCTGGCGCTGGCGGCGCTCTGCGTGCTGGCCTCGCTGATGTTCTGCTTCCTGGGGCTTCTGATCGCTTCCCGCGCGCGCACCATCGAAGCCGCATCCGGCCTCATGAACGTGGCCATGATGCCCATGTGGATCTTCTCCGGGGTGTTCTTCTCTTCGGAGCGCTTCCCCGCCTTCCTGCAACCGGCCATCAAGGCCCTGCCGCTGACGGCGCTGATCGATGCCCTGCGCGCAAACATGCTCCAGGGCGCCGGACTGGCGCAGACCGCTCCTCAGGTTGCGGTGATGGGTGTTTGGCTGGTGGGGTGTTTCGCGCTGGCCGTGAAGTTCTTCCGCTGGCGTTAGCCCCTTCGGGCTACGTGATCGCGATTCCGCCTAGCAATCCGACCGCGATACAGCAGCGGCCGAGAGGCAGACTTCTCGTGCCTGACGCGCGCGGTGGGCTGAGTGGCACGTACCACCTAGGACGGTGGCAAGCACGAGCAAGGCTTCCGACGGGAATCTGCCGACTGCCTCGATGAACTCGCTAATGGTGATCTGCTCCGCTTCCAGCGCGTATACGAGCGCAGCGGCCCCTTGAAGAACAGTCAACGCGTCTTCCATAGTGAGTACTTCTAGTATACACCCGGGCCAGGGGGGCGCCCGCCGTCAGCGCTGGAGCATGGGCTGTAGATACTCCCGAACGAGGGTTGCCACCTGCTGCGCGCCCGGCGCATTCGGGTGCAGTCCGTCGGCCTGGACAAAAGCCGGGTCGCCGTACACTCCTGCGAGGAAGAAGGGGATCAGCGGCGCCTTGTATTTCCGAGCCAACTGGGGATAAACGGCATTGAACCGGGGAACCGCCGCCATGTCGACGCCGGCTGGCCACATCATGCCGCCCAGAAGCACGCGGGCGCCTGCTGTCTGAAATGCCTCGACCATCCTTTCCAGGTTGGCCTCCATGGCGGGCACGGGCAGGCCGCGCAACGCGTCGTTCGCGCCGAACTCCAGCACGACGATGGCAGGCTTGGCCGCCAGCGCCTCGGGAAGGCGCCGCAACCCATCCGCCGTCGTATTGCCGCTCTCGCCCAGGTTCACCACGCGGTAGCGGTAGCCGCTGCCCGTCAGTTCGTTTTGCAGAATTGCCGGGTAGCTATCCTCGGGTTGCAGGCCGTAACCGGCCGTCAGGCTATCCCCGAAACACACTATGGCCGGCCACGCACTTTCCGGGCGCTGGCTCGCTTCGTTGCTCTGGCACCCGTAACACAGCGCTGCCAGCGCCACCACCATAACCGATTTCTCGCGCGGCCCCAGTTTCTTGCGCATCCCTATTGACAGACGTATCCCGTGGCATCCGAGGAGCCGCCGGCCGCGGCGGAGTGTACGCGAACGCGCATTGCCGGGCCACGCGCCACTACAATAGTCTGGTGGAACAGTTCGCGCTCGATTTCCAGGCGGCGCCCCAGCGGCGCATCTTTTCGGTAGCCGAACTGAACGCTTCCATAAGGGCTATCCTCGACGCCCAGTTCCGCGATATCTGGGTTGCCGGCGAGATTTCCGGCCTGAAGACCGCAGCCAGCGGTCACATGTATTTTTCGCTCAAGGAACGCGACGCGCAGGTGCGCTGCGTGGCTTTCCGCTCAGCCCACCGCTACTGGAAATTCAAGCCGCAGGATGGCTTGGCCGTCCTCGCCCGCGGCCGCATCGACGTCTTCGAAGCCCGCGGCGAATATCAACTGCTGGTGGAAGCGCTGGAGCCGCAGGGTATCGGCGCGCTCCAGTTGGCCTTTCAGCAACTCAAGGAGAAACTGGCCGCCGAAGGCCTCTTCGCAGCCGCGCGGAAGCGCCCGCTTCCGCGATTTCCGCGCCGGATCGGCATCGTAACCTCCCCGCGCGGCGCAGCCATCGCCGATATGATTCAGGTGCTGTCGCGCCGCTTCCCGGGGCTGCACATCCGCCTGTTCCCGGCCCTGGTGCAAGGCGAGGGCTCGGTGGAGGAGGTGACGCGCGGCATCGAATATTTCGGCCGCGGTGGATGGGCGGATGTGGTGATTGTGGGCCGCGGCGGCGGCTCGCTCGAAGACCTTTGGACGTTCAACGAGGAAGCCGTGGCGCGCGCCATTGCCGAATGCGGCGTCCCGGTGATCTCGGCCGTGGGGCACGAAACCGATGTGACCATAGCCGATTTCGTGGCCGATCTGCGCGCGCCCACGCCCTCTGCCGCCGCCGAAATGGTAACGCCCGCGCGGCGCGAAGTGGAAGAGCGGATTGAGGCGGCGCAGGCGAAGATCGCGCAGTCTTCGCGATACCGGCTGGCGCTGCTTGAGCGGCAACTGCGGCAGCAGGGCATCGAGCGCGCGGCCGACGCTCTGCGGCGCCGCGTCGGGCGCGCCATGCAGCGCGTGGACGATCGGGAGTACCGCATGCGCGACCGCGCGCGCACGCTGCTCGACGCGCGCGAGCGCTCACGCCGCGGCTTGGAGTTGCGCCTCAGGCGCTTCGATATGCGCCCGCGCTTGGCGGCCGACCGGCGGCGCCTGGAAGCCGCGCATGCGGAAATGGCGCAATCGCTCCGGCTAGCGCTGGCCCGGCGGCGCTCCGAGTTCGAACAACTCGGCGCCAAACTCGGCCAGTTGAGCCCGCTGCGCATTCTGGAGCGCGGCTATGCCATCGTCTCCAATGCGGCCGGAATTCTGAAGGATACGGAAGCGGCCCCGCCCGGCTCGCGCATTCACGTTCGCCTGGCGCAGGGCGAGCTCGACGCGGAAGTGGAGCGCAAGTAGCGCCGGTCGCGCCGCGGAGCGCTCAATGTCCGGCAGCCAACACCTGGCCCGATGGCGCCAAGTGGCTGGAATACCCGGCGATCTGCATCCAATACCCGAGCCAGCACAGGATGGCGCCCATCCCTGTGAGAATTCCGAATATCGGAGCCATACTCATCACGGCGAGAACGCACATCGCAAATCCTAAATGCTTACCGGGCTCCTGTTCGTCGATCGGCAACCCCCTGCGGGTAAATTCGTTGCGCAGCGAGCCGGCCACTTTCGCCACCACGACGAACTGCCACACAAGGTTGAACAACGGAATCAGCAGCAGCCAGACCTCGCCCGGCGGCATGAGCCTGCTCTCCGAAGCGCACCGCTCCAGAGTTCTGGAAAGCGTGAGCAGAAAGAACACGAAACCGCACAGCCACCCGGCAAACGCAAGTACGAGGATTGTTTGCGTGAGCCCGAGAGCGTCAAGCGCCCAGCTCATCACAGTATTGAAATCCATCTTTCACCCCCCGAACCCGGCCGGGCACGATCCCGCTCCGCCGAATTCACCCTTGGGATCCCGGACGCTGGCAAGAACCCCCATGCTTTCGATTTCGCGTCCGGACGGAGCTAGTTTACGCGCAATTGGGCAAAATGGCGCCCGATTTCTTTTCGCTTTTTGGTGTTTTTCTTCGCAGAGCTACGTACATGGCGGAGCCGGTGGCGGTGGTCGCTGATTGCGTACTTCAGCGATCCATCATCTCCCATCAGGGTTCGGATGCAAGAAACAACCCCAACGCCGCGCCCCGCCCCGAAGGGCGTTCTGCCCGCGTCAATTCTCAGCCGGTGAGAATGCGAACGCTCTACGCCAACAGCCTCGCCGCCGGCTTCGCGAAGTAAGTCAGAATGATCCGCGCCCCCGCACGCGTGATCGAAGTGAGGCTCTCCATCATCGCGCGGTCGTGATCGAGCCAGCCGTTCCTCGCGGCCGCCATGATCATCGAGAACTCGCCGCTCACCTGGTATGCCGCGATCGGCACATCGAACCGCTGCCGCGCCTGCGAGATCAGGTCCAGGTATGGCATCGCGGGCTTCACCATAATCATGTCCGCGCCCTCCTGCAAATCGAGCGCGATTTCGAGCATCGCTTCGCGGCCGTTTGCCGGGTCCATCTGGTAGCTGCGCCGGTCGCCGAAAGCGGGGGCTGAATCCGCGGCCTCGCGGAACGGCCCATAGAACGAAGAGGCGAACTTCGCCGCATACGCCAGTATCGGCACCTTCTCGAAACCGTTAACGTCAAGCGCCTGACGGATGGCCCACACGCGTCCGTCCATCATGTCGGAGGGCGCCACGATATCGGCCCCGGCGCGTGCGTGCGAGAGCGCGGATTTTGCCAGCCATTGCAGCGTCGTATCGTTATCCACGTCGCCGTCCTTGATGTAGCCGCAATGCCCGTGGCTGGTGTACTCGCAGTTACAGACGTCGGTGACAATCAGCAGCCCGGGCGCCTCCCTACGGATGGCGCGAATGGCGCGCTGCACGATGCCGTTCTCGTCGTAGGCTCCCGAAGCCATCTCGTCCTTCGTCTCGGGTAGCCCAAACAGGATCACGCCGCCGATCCCCAGCGCCTGTACTTCGGCGCACTCTATCACCACTTGATCGACGGACATCTGGTAGTTGCCGGGCATCGAGCTAATCTCGCGCTTGATGCCTTCGCCGGGAACCACGAAAAGCGGCAGAATGAATTGGGCCGGATCGAGGTGCGTCTCGCGCACCAGGCTGCGCATGGCCTCGGTGGCGCGCAGGCGGCGCAGTCTTTGAATTGGGAAGGGCATTACCCTGGATTTTAACTCCCGGCAGGCAGTCCATTCGGCCCCGTTCCGGCCCTTGCCCGCGGCCGTAATCCGTCCGTAAGCGCGAGGGAACTCAGCCGAGCGGCGGCACGCACCAGCGTTTCTGCGATTGCTCGGGGATTCGGCGGCTAATTGGGCTGCCAACTGGAGCGAGCGAGGTTCTGCATTTGTCGGGAGGCGGGCTACTGCCAAATTTGCGCATACCTCCGGTCAGCCTTCTTCCAAAACAGGC
>CAIYHG010000167.1 GCA_903925975.1 uncultured Acidobacteriia bacterium
CGCTGGAGGTTGATGCCGGGCGTCGGAATGTGACCGCCCAGCCGGTACACGGCAAGCAGCCCGAGCGTGAACATCAGCCGCTTGCGCAGGTCGGGGACGCGGAATATGTTCGCGAACGCTTCAAAGAGCTTCATGGTTCCCTTCGATTAACGGCTCTACTCGGCGGCCGCGCCGACCACTTGCGCCTTGCCGCCGGCCTTCTGGATCTTTTCTAGAGCCTGCTTGGAAAAGTGGTGGGCTTCCACCGAGATCTGCCGCGTCAACTGGCCCGTGCCGAGCACCTTCAGGCCTTCCAGGGCCTTCTTGACGACGCCGAGCTCAATCAGGCGGTCCACATTAAACGTGTCGCCTTCCAGCTTCTCCAGCCGCCCGACGTTTACGATGGCGAACTCTTTCTTGAAAATGTTGGTAAATCCGCGCTTCGGCAGCCGGCGATGCAACGGCATCTGGCCGCCCTCAAAGCCGCGCTTCTGCCCGAAACCCGTTCCGGCGTGCTGGCCCTTGTGACCGCGGGTGGACGTCTTGCCGTGGCCCGACCCCATGCCGCGGCCTACGCGTTTCCTGATCTTCTTCTGTCCGGTGGGCGGTCTCAATCCACTGAGGTTCATCTGGTCTTCTCCTTACTCCACCACTTGCAACAGATGCGGCACTTTCTTCACCATGCCGCGGAAGACTGGCGTGTCCGGCCGCACTACAATCTGATTGAGCTTGCGCAGCCCCAGACCCTTCACCACTCTCTTGTGCTTATCCGGAGTGCAGATCGGGCTGCGTACGAGTTTGATTTTGATCATTCCGTCCATGGCAGTATACCGGGGCGCGGGCCCCCGCTCCCTCTAAAGCTTGTCAATCGCAAGGCCGCGCAGTTCGGCCACGGCGGCCCTGTCGCGCAGCGATTCGAGCGCAACGATGGTCGCTTTCACGACGTTGTGCGCATTCCGACGGCCGATCGATTTCGTCAGCACGTTCGGCACGCCGCAGGCCGTGATGACGGCGCGAACTGCGCCGCCGGCGATCACGCCCGTGCCGGCCGAGGCCGGCTTGAGCAGCACCTGGGAACTCGAGAACTTGCCCAGCACCATGTGCGGGATGGTGGTGTCCGCCACGTTGATCCTGCGCAGGTTCTTCTTCGCGGCCTCGATCCCCTTGCGGATCGCGGAGGGCACTTCCTTGGCCTTGCCGACGCCAAAACCAACCACTTTCGCGGTCGGGTCGCCGATCACCACGAGCGCGGAAAAGCTCATGTTCTTGCCGCCCTTCACAACCTTCGTGACGCGGTTGATCGAGACGACCTGCTCTTTGAGATTGAGCGTCGCCGGGTCGATGCGTTTCGTTAACGTAGGCATCCGATTAGAACTCCAATCCCGCTTCACGCGCGGCGTCGGCCAACGCCTTGACGCGGCCGTGATACAGATAACCGCCCCTGTCGAACACCACCGCCGTGATGCCCTTCTCCTTCGCGCGCTCGGCCACCAGCTTGCCGATGGCCTTCGCAGCGGCCAGGTTGCCGCCGTTGGTCTTCGCCGCCTTGTCCACCGAGGACGCCGAAACCAGCGTCTTGCCCAGCGAGTCGTCGATCACCTGCGCGTAGATGTGCGCTAAGCTGCGAAACACAGCCAGCCTGGGCCGAGCCGTGGTGCCGCTAAGTTTGCGGCGGATCCGCTTGTGGATGCGGCCGCGAATCTCGTCTTTGTCGATCTTACGAATCATTTGGCCCCCGCACCAGTCTTGCCGACCTTCTTGCGCAGCGCCTCGCCCGTGTAGCGGACGCCCTTATTCTTGTAAGGATCCGGCTTTCGCAGCGCGCGCATGTTGGCCGCCACCTGTCCGAGCAACTGACGGTCATGGCCGCTCAGCACCAGGTGGGTCTGTTTGTCAATTTTTAGATCGACCCCCTCCGGCAGCAGGAACTCGATCGAGTGCGAGTAGCCGAGGGTGAACGTCACGATCTTACCCTTAAGGTCGGCGCGATAGCCGATGCCGACGATGTCCAGCTCCCGCACGAATCCGCCCGAGACGCCTTGCACGGCGTTGGCGGCCAGCGCGCGGGTCAGCCCATGCAGGGCGGCTTGTTCATCGGAGTCGCGTTTCACTTCGAGCCGGCTGTCAACCCGCTCGATCCGGATGCCCGGCGGGATCGGAACCACGAGTGTGCCCTTGGGGCCCGTCACTTCCAGTTGCTCGCCAATTACCGCTTTGACGCCACTCGGCAGCGGGATCGGCTTTTTACCAATTCTCGACATATCTCAAATCCTCACTACCAGATGCGGCAGAGAATCTCGCCGCCGAGGTGTTCTTTGTGCGCGTCGCGCCCGGTCATGACGCCGCGCGGAGTGGTCAGGATGTTGACGCCCAGACCGCCCAGCACCCGCGGAATATCCGTCTGCCCGACGTACACGCGGCAGCCGGGGCGAGACACGCGCTCGATGTTCGAGATCACCGGCGAGTTCGTCGCTGTGTACTTCAGGTAGATCTTGATCGTCTTCTTCGCGCCTTCTTCGGCCACCTTGAAGTTGGTGATATAACCTTCTTCTTTCAGGATGCGCGCGATTTCCGTCTTCAGCTTAGAAGCCGGCACGTCCACCTTGGGATGTCGGGCGCGGACCGCGTTGCGCACGCGGGTCAGCATGTCGGCTATGGGATCGCTCGTCATAAATCTCCTACCTCTGATCTCGTCATTCCCGCGATCGCCCGGCGCGCCGGGATCTTTCGGGAAGCTGCATACCCTACCAGCTTGCCTTGGTCACGCCGGGGATCTCCCCGTTGAGCGCGAGCTGGCGGAAGCACATCCGGCAAATACCGAACTTTCGCAGGAAAGCGCGCGGCCGCCCGCAACGCCAGCACCGGTTGCGGTGCCTGCATTGCAGCTTCGGCGTCTTCGCTATCCTGGCCTTCTCCAGTTTCAGGTCCTTCGCGATTTTAGCGGTGGTGGCCATTTCTTCTCTTTCCTGTCCTGAGCTATTGCCGGAACGGCATCCCCATCTGGCGCAGCAGGGCCACGCCTTCGGCGTCGGTGCGCGCCGTCGTAGTGATGGAGATATTCATTCCCTTGGTCTTGTCCACTTTCGAATAGTCAATCTCCGGGAAGATCAACTGGTCGCGGATTCCGAGAGTGTAGTTGCCGCGGCCGTCGAAGGACTTGCTGGATACGCCGCGGAAATCGCGAACACGCGGTAGCGCGACGTTCACCAGCCGATCCAGAAATTCGTACATGCGGTCCCCGCGCAGCGTCACCATGCACCCGATCGCCATGCCCTCGCGCAGCTTGAACTGGGCGATCGACTTCTTCGCCTTGGTGATCACCGGCTTCTGCCCGGCGATCTGCCCCAACTCGCCCGCCGCGCCGTCCATCAGCTTGGCGTTCTGGGTGGCTTCACCGAGGCCGATGTTGACCGAGATCTTTTCGATCTTCGGCACCGCCATGATGTTCTTGTAGCCGAATTCTTTGGTCAGCGTCGGAACCACGTTCTTCTGATAGTGCTCTTTCAATCGTGCTGCCATGGAATCCCTCACTTCCTGTCGAGCGCCTGGCCGCACTTGCGGCAGACTCTCGTGCGGCGGCTCTTGCCGCCGGCGACATGATCGGCGTGGTGCGCGATGCGCACCGGCCCGCACTGCGGACACACGATCATGACGTTGGAGACCGCGATCGGGCTTTCCCGCTCGGCGATTCCGCCCTTGATCTGCTTGCCGGGGTTGGGCCGCGTGTGGCGCTTCACCAGCATCACGTGCTCAACCAGCAGCCTGCCGGTCTCACGGTTCACGCTGAGGACGCGGCCGGTCTTGCCCTTGTCGCGGCCGGAGATCACCTTCACCGTGTCTTCCTTCTTGAAATCAATCCGCACCGGCTCGGCCGGTTTCTTCTTTGCAATCGCCATCAGATCACCTCAGGGGCCAGCGACACGATCTTCATGAACTTCTTGTCGCGCAGTTCTCTGGCAACGGGACCGAACACGCGCGTGCCAACCGGCTCGCCCACGTCGCTGATCAGGACCGCCGCGTTCGAATCGAAGCGGATGTACGTGCCGTCTTTCCGGCGCGACTCTTTCCGCATGCGAACGATCACGCAACGAACCACTTTGCCCTTCTTAATCGCAGAATCCGGAGCGGCTTCCTTCACGCTGGCCGTCACCACGTCGCCGAGGCCCGCCCGCAAGCCGAGGTCCCCGCCGCGGGGCAGGATGCAAGACAGCCTCCGCGCGCCGGAGTTGTCGGCCACCTCGAGAATTGTTCGCATTCCAATCATAATCGCTTGCTCCCAGGCGCCTTCCGCCGGGGCCGGAGCCCGCGGCGCGCCGCGCCCTGTTGATCTCTAAACCTTTACGTCCAGGTCCGCCGGCTGCGTGCCCACCTGGGCCGCGCGCCGGATCACTTCCGCCAGATTCCACCGCTTCAGGTGGCTCAGCGGCCGGCATTCGACGATTCGCACCACGTCGCCGGTGCGCGCCGTGCCTTCCTCGTCGTGGGCGTAGAACTTCTTCCGCTTGTTGATGATCCGCTTATACAGCGGGTGTGGAACGCGCCGGCTCACCTCGACCACAATCGTCTTCTGCATCTTGGTCGAGACGACCTGGCCGACCTTCTCGTTCTTGAGCGACTGCTTCTCTTGTTCGGCCATGTTACTTTTTCACTCCCGCCAGCTCTTTCTCGCGAAGGATCGTCTGGATGCGGGCCCGGTCCTTCCGGATCGTGCGGAGCTTCTTCAACCCGTCCATTTGCCCCATGGACATCTGGAATTGGAGGCGGAACTTCTGCTCGTCCATTTCCCGCAATTGCTGACGCAACTCGTTTTCGTCGAGATCGCGAACTTTCTGCGCCTTCATGTCTACCTCTTACTCGCCGTCTTCCCGGGCGACGAACTTGGTCTTGATGGGCAGCTTGTGAGCCGCCAGCCGCATCGCGCTCGCCGCCACCTCGCGCTCCACGCCTTCCATCTCGAACAGCACCTTGCCGGGTCGAATTACGGCCACCCACTGCTCCGGAGCGCCCTTGCCTTTGCCCATACGGGTTTCAGCGGGCTTCTTCGTGATCGGCTTATCCGGAAACAATCGAACCCATACCTTGCCACCGCGCTTGATGGAGCGGGTCATAGCAACGCGCGCGGCTTCGATCTGCCGGTCCGTGATCCATGCGCACTCGAGCGCCTTCAGGCCGAAATCGCCGAAGGCGATCGAGGAGCCACGCCACGCCTTGCCGGCCATGCGCCCACGCTGCTGCTTCCGGTACTTCACCTTCTTTGGCATCATCATGGCTGTTTGCCCTCAATCCTTACTGGTTCTCGCCAGAGCCTTCCGGCGCGGCTTCCGGAGCGCTCTCCGGGGCCTTGGGCTCGGTGGCGGGCGGCGCTTCCTGGCGCGCTTCCTGCTTCCAGGACGGCTGTTGCGGCGACATCAGCGGCGGCAGAATCGGAGCCGCGGGACGAGTGGCGGGACGCGCCATGTCCGGAGGGGGAACCTGCACGGCCGGACCGCTCGCTTCAGCGACGACCGGAGCCGGCGCTGCCTGCGGCGGCGGAGCCTGATGGTCGCTACGCGGCTCGCGGCGGCGGTCTCCGAATTCGGGACGGTCGCGGCGCTCGCGCCTCGGCTCGCGCCTCGGCTCCGGCTCGGGAAGCAACCCGCGCCGGCGCGTCGTGTCCAGAATCTCGCCCTTGTAAATCCAGGTCTTGATCCCAATCACGCCGTAGGTGGTGTGCGCCTCGGCGAAACCGTAATCGATGTCGGCCCGCAGCGTGTGCAGAGGAAGCTGCCCCTGCAAATACCACTCGCTGCGCGCGATCTCAGCGCCGTTGAGGCGGCCCGAGACGCGAACCTTAATGCCCTTGCAGCCGAAACGCAGAGCCGAATCCACCGACTTACGCATCGCCCGGCGGAACGCGACCCGCTTCTCGAGCTGAAGCGCCACCGATTCCGACACCAACTGCGCGTCGAGCTCCGGTTTGTGCACTTCCTGAATGTCGATGAAGACCTCACGCTTGGTCTTCTTCGCCATATCCTGCTTCAGCTTCTCGATCTCCGCGCCCTTGCGGCCGATGATGATACCAGGCCGGGAGGTGCGAATGGTGACCCGCAGCTTGTTGCCAGGCCGATCCACTTCGACGGAGCTGACGCCGGCCGATTTCAGCCGGTCGCGCAGGCCTTCCTTCAATTCCTGGTCTTCCTGCAGCAGCTTGGCGTAGCCTTGCTTCGCGAACCAACGCGAGCGCCAGGGCTTATTGAAGCCCAGCCGGAATCCGTACGGATGAACTTTCTGTCCCATCTATGACTCTTTCTCCGCCACCTTAATGACGATATGTGCCATGCGCCGCTGATACCGGTAGGCGCGACCCATTGGGGCAGGCCGGATGCGCTTCATGCGCGGCCCTTCGTTGACGTACGCTTCCGCTACTATGAGGCGGTCTACGTCCACATCTTCGAACCGGTTCTGCACGTTGGCGATCGCCG
>CAIYHG010000168.1 GCA_903925975.1 uncultured Acidobacteriia bacterium
AGCTTGTTGCCGCGCAATTCCACACCGGCGATATTCATGCCGATGGTCGAATCGCCGGGCGAAGAGGTATAACAGGGAACTCCCGCGCGGTAAGCCGCGGCCAGCACCGAAACGTCCTTCAGCTTGTTCTTGCGCTCCCACTCGGCGCAATACTTGCCCAGCAGGTAGTGCAGTTCGGCCGTTCCCATTTCCTTCTGGAACTCCGGCTGTACCAGGATGGAACGCAGCGTCTCGTCGGTCGCCATCAGGCAATCGCTATAGCCGATGAGCACGTCGTACACGCGGACGATATCGTTGTTCCGCAGTTCGGTATCGTCCATGTTGTAGCGGCCCACGCGCACCGGGTAGTTCAGCGCGAAGTGCATGTCGTGGTAGAGATTGGCGCCCGTGGCGACAATCCAATCCACGAAGCCCGCCTTGATCAGCGGCACAATCGACGAGCAGCCCATGCCCGCGGGCGTCAGGGCGCCCGAGAGGCTCATGCCAATGGTGACGTCCGGCTCAAGCATCTTCTTTGCGAAGAGCTGGCAGCCTTCCTTCAACCGGGCGGAGTTGTACGCGAGAAACGTGGCGTCGATCAGGTCGGCGATCTTCTCTTTGCCGGTAATATTTTTGGGAAGAATGCGCTCGCCCGAAAGGAACTTGTCGCGTTCCGGGCACTTCTTCTTCTTCATCCATTCCGGCATCTCGGTCATGTCTTCGCGATAGCGGCGTTGCGGGTTAGTTTTCTTAGCCATTTTGGGAAGTTGGAAATGAACTCTCAGTTTACAGCACCGCGCCGGGGTGGGGCATATTCCCGGGTGAACGCGTCGAGCAGCCCTTTTTCCGGAACCTCTTTTGCTTGCCGGCGGATTTCCTTTCCAAACCGCGGTTTCTCCCTTTATTTGGGAGTCGCCCTGGGTTACATTCTGTTCATGACCAAAACTGAAAAGCCTGCCGCCAAGAAGGCCGTGAAGGCGTCTGGCTGCAAGACAAAAGCCCCTTGCGGGAAGAAGAAGGCGAAATAGGCGCCTTTGCGCTTGCGATCCCGCGGCCCCTGGCCGGCCGCGGGTTTCGGCCTTGGCCGCTGAATTCTCTCTTCGCACGTATCCCGCGCCGTCGCGGGCGCATCCAATTGAATGTGGGCCTCCCCACTGTAAAATAAAACTATGAAGTCTCTCGCACTCGCGCTCGTTTTGACATTGACTTGCCTGGCCGCCCCCCCGGAGATCGATAAGGGGAAAGCCGTGGGTAACCCCACCGCGCGCGTCCGGATTGAGATATTTAGCGACTACGCCTGTCCGGCCTGCAAGACTTTTCACGAGGAGACTCTGCCGACCCTGTTGAAGGAATTTGCCGCCACCGGCAAGGTGCAGATTGTCAGCCGCGAATTTCCGCTGAATATTCCGGCCCACAGGTATTCCCGCGAAGCCGCCGCTTATGCGACGGCCGCGGCGAAGGTAGGCAAGTACGACGCCGTCGCCAGTGCCCTGTTCCACTCACAGGAAGCCTGGAACGCCAGCGGAAAGGTCTGGGAGACCGTGGCCGCGGTGCTGACGCCGGAGCAGCAGAAGAAGGTGCAAGTCCTGGCCAAAGACCCCGCCGTGCTGAGTCAGGTGCAGGCGGACGTCAACTACGGCACGGGCGCCGGAATCAACGGGACGCCGACCTTGATTCTTTCGAACGCCAGCCAGCGCTACCCCGTCAGCGGCTACGCGCTCAATTACAACCTGCTCAAGTCCATGATCAATGACCTTTCCAAGTAACAGGCTGCGCATCCTGTCCATCGTTTTGCGGGTGATTCTAGGCGCCGTCTTCGCCTATGCGGCCTGGGAGAAATTGCGCCTGCCCTGGCAGTTGTTCGCCGGGGCGATCGGCGATTATAAGATTCTGCCCGAGTGGGCCGTGAACCCGTTGGCGCGAACTTTGCCCTGGGCGGAACTGGCGATTGGGGTCTTGCTGATGGCGGGCGTGTTCCTCAGGGCCGCGTCCGTTGCCTGCTCGCTGCTGCTGCTGTTCTTCTTCGCGCTCATGGTGCGCGCGTTCGCTACCGGCATGACCATCAGTTGCGGATGCTTCGGACCGGGCGAGTTGATCTCCTGGAAGACGCTGCTGCGGGATGGCTCGCTGCTCGCGCTATCGCTGGCGGTGACGTGGCAGGCTTTCAGCGCGAGGAGCTGCGGCGCGAAAGACTTCGCGCACCTGCGAAGCGTCTGAGGAATGCCGGAAACGGCGGCAGAAGCCCACGCCGACCTTGTCGCTTTCCGCGCCTTCCGAGCGCCCTCAGCCCGTGATCTCGCCGATTCCTGCCAGACGGCCTCCGGCGGATTGGATCTCGTCGAGCGCCTTCTGCACGTTGTCGTCCCGCAGCCCCTTGATAGCGTCCATCACTACGGTGACGGGCTTGCCCGTTCGCAATAGACCCATCGCGGCGCTCAGAACGCAAATCTCGGTCACGACGCCGTAGACCACGTAGGCATCGGCGTTCAGCGCTTCCAGAAGGCCGGGCAGTGCGCGGCACGTGAAAACGTCCACCGATTGTTTTTCCAGCAGGATTTGGGGCGCATGCCCGGCGGCCGGCTCGAATGCGGCATTCGGCAGGGTAAGGGAACCTTCGAGGATGGTCTCCGCGGGTTTGCGCTGGCCCAGCGTGCCGGCCACGCAGTGCGGCGGCCACACGGCGAATTCGGGGTCGGCCTCGGCGTGCGCGTCCACCGTGGAAATCAGCGGGATGCCGTGCGCGGCGGCGTAGCGGTTGAGCCGCGCTACCGCCGGGATGATGCTCTCCGCTCCGGGAATGTATAACGCCCCGGCGGGATACAGGAAATCGGACTGGGTATCGACGTCGAAAAATACCGTCTTCATGCCAAAAGGTTGCGGCGGGTCTGTTCGATCAACATGCGCAACTCCCGGCTTTCAATTACGGCCCGCGGCTCCGCCACTTCCAATTCTCTCAAAGCGGGGGATAACTTCGCGACGCTCTCCGCCGCGCGGCGGCGCGCCTCGTTCACCGAAGGCAGAGGCTCCACCAGTTGGCCGCCCAGAATCACCGGGCGCAGCAACGCCTCACCCTTGCCGCACTCTCCCGAGCGGGCGAGCACGTCGCGTGCTACATCGCGGAATATCTGCTTGGCGCCGGGGACGGAGTTCTTGTCATCGCTGTATTTGGCCGTGAAGCGTTTGATGCCGTGGATGTCGAGTTCCACGAGCTTGTAAATCGCCCCCATCGCGGGAGCGTCATAGGACGTAGCGAGCTGCGTTCCCACGCCGAAGGAATCGATGGGCGCGCCGGCGCGGACGATGTCCCTGATCCGGTATTCGTCCAGATCGCCGCTGGCCATGATGCGCGCGTCGGTCAGGCCAGCGCCGTCCAGGATGGCGCGCACGCGCTTCGAGAGATCGATGAAGTCTCCGCTATCCAGGCGGACGCCCCAAAGCGGCTTGCCCAGTTGCGCCACGCGCTTGGCGCCCTCGATGGCATCGTAAGTATCGAGGAGCTGAATGGTGGATTCGCCGAGGACTTTCTGCAGCTGCCGGAATGCCTCCGCCTCGCCGGGAAAAGACATCACCCACGAATGGGCGGCCGTGCCCATCACGGGGATGCCGTAACGCATGCCGGCCAGCACGTTGCTTGTGCCCGCGCACCCTCCGATGTATGCAGCGCGCGCGCCGAGCGTTCCCGCTTCGGCCGTATGTGCGCGCCTGGTCCCGAATTCCACTACGGGTCGCCCCGCGGCCATCTCTACGCAACGCGCCGCCTTGGATGCCACCAGGGTCGGGAAGGTGACCGCGGCGAGTACGTATGTTTCGGGGATCTGCGCTTCAATAATCGGCGCGCGAACCACCAGCATCGGTTCGCCCGCGAACAGCGGCGTGCCCTCGGGAACCGCGAAAAGATCGCCCGTGAACCGAAAATCGCGCAGGTAATCGAAGAACTCCGGGCGGACATTCCGGAACTGCTGCAACCCGCGGAGATAGTCCAACTCTTCGGCGGTGAAGCTGAGGTTCAGAAGGTAATCCACCGCCTGCGGCAGTCCCGCGGCGAGCACATAGTTTCTGTGCTCCGGCAGTCTCCGGACGGTCAGTTCGAACGTCGCCTTCTCGGCCGCCTTGCCGGCTTCGAAATAGCCGGCCGCCATCGTGAGTTCGTAGAGATCGGTTAGCAGGCCGTTCATATTCGTGGCGCGTGCGCCGTCACTTCTTTGCCGGCGCCGCGGCCGGGGCCGGCTTCACGCCGGCGGCTGTCTTCTGTAATTCGTCCGCTACGTTTGGCTCGAGTTCGTAGGCGCCCGGCTCGTTGGCACGCGTAGCGAAATACTGGTCCCCGCGCTTCGTAATCGTGACGCGGTCCGTCTGCTTGCCCTGATTCCAGGTGACGTTCGCGGTGAAGAACGGTTCGCCGCCGCCCGCATCGGCAAACTTCGCTGCGCTGAGGTCGCGCAGGTTATCGATCAGGGCCTGCACGGAAGCGCTATCCATCGCGGTCGATCCGGAGAGCCACTTATCGCCGCTCTTGACGTAGCTTGCGCCCTTCAGTTCCACCTTTTCGGGGTCGCTGAACGCGAAATCGAAAAGCTTTCTGTTGCGGTAGTTGTCGAGGCTCTTCTCCAAGCCAGTGCCCAGCTCCAGAAGGGTCTTCCAAACGCCCGCCGTTACCGAGCTCTTGGCGTAATAATTATTGTCCTTATCTTTGCGGACCTCGATGCTCTGCGTTCCGTCCGAGTCGGTGAGAGTGGCCACGGCCACGCGGGCCGCGGAGGCAAACTTCGGCGCCGCCTCCTCTTCGGTTTCCGCGGGATCGAGACGCGCATCGCCCAGCAGCACCGCCAGCCCGTTCACCTGTCCGCTGTCCGCCCGCAACACGCGCGGCGTAACGATCTGCCACGAATCCTGGCCGGTCTTGGCGAAGGCGATGGTCTGCCCCTTGCCCTGTATTTCCACTCGCGATAGCTTGTCGCGGTTGAAGGTCATCAAGCGCTTCAGCCGGAACTCCAACGGATTCTTATCGATCGTGTTCTTGGTCACCTGCGCAATGGTGAAGACCCGCGGGTCGCTGGCCAGCTTCGTGTAGAAGAACGCGAGGTCGGGCGTGAGGTCGCCAATCAGCAGTTCGTGCGCCTTGCCGTCCTTCGAGGTGACCGTAACTTTCAGCGTGGGCACGTCCAGCCCGTACTGCTTGAGGTCGGCCGGTTTCTCGTCCACCACCCTCTCGGCGTTCAGAGCGGTCAGTTGGCCCTGCACCGCCTCCGCGGCGTCCTGGTCCGCGGCGAGTTGCTGGGGTTGAGTCAGCGTCCACATGTCCTTCGCCCGGCGCAGTTCAATCACGTCTCCGATTACTTTCTCAATCCTGATGGCCGTCATCTGGTCCTCTGGAATCGAGAGGATCTTAATGGCGTTATCGGCCTTGCCGCCGGCGGGCTGGTTCTTGTTGGACCACCACACAATTCCGGCTAACGCCACCAGGCACACGGCGGAGATGAGAAGACCCTTGAACTTCATGCGCTATCTCCGCTTCCACCAGGCGCCGACGCCCAGAGCCACAATCGCCAGCGGAAAAATCACAACGCTCAGCCAGAACAGCATGTTGAGGCGCGTTCCTGCCAGATTGAGCGGCCGGTCCTCCGGACCTTTCGGCCGGATCGAGATGAGATCCTCGTCCGAGCTAAGCCAGTTGATCATGTTGCCGAACAGGTCGCGGTTGGCGATGCGGCGCGAACTAACCAGGCTGCCTTCCGCCCAGGTTGAATCGCCGACCACGATGAACCGCCCCTGCTTCGTTCCGGAAAGCGTGCCCGCTACCGCCAGCGTCAGCGGCCCTTTCTTTCCCTTCGCCGTATCCACCTGCCCGTTGGCGGCGATGGATGTTGTGGCAACGCTGTCCACGTTGGTCTCCGCCAGTTTGGTCACGTTGGCCTTGGCGTTGGGCTTCACGTCAATCGAACGGGTCATCGGAAAGGCCGTGGGCAGACCGGCGAGCGGCGCCGTGATCGGGTGCTGCCCATAGTCGGCGATCAGCGGAATTTCCGGCCCGAGGCCGAAGATCTGTCCCAGGCCGGTCAGATCGAGCACCAGGTCATTGTTGACGGTGACGCCCCAATCCTCCAGCACTTTGAGTAGCTCCAGGTTTTCGGCAGCGGGCTCGCCGCGCCCGATGCGCAGCGCTCCGTCGAGCATGATCAGCGCGCGTCCGCCGCCCTCTACATAACTCCGTATACCGTTCACCACAACCGCGGGATAGTCTGTCCGGGGCCCGGCGATGACTAGAACGGTGCAATCCTTGGGGACCTCGAACGCAGCCGGCGCGGCCGCCTGTCCGATGGCGACCTGCTTGCCCGCTTCGGGGGCGACGCCCTTCAGCGTCAGCGTTTGAGTCTTGTAGTTATCGCGCTCTTCCAGTTGCTTCACCACCGAATAGCCCGTCTCGGCCGTGTCGTCGATGCTATGTTCGCCGCTGGCCGAAAGGAAATAGACGGTGCGGTCGCCGGTCTTCTCCGCGCGCATCAACGCGCCGGTGAGTTCTTCCTCGCTCAGCGATTTGGCGGCCTCCTGTTTCGGTCCCCTGGAAACGATCGCCGCGGCGTCGCTGCGGTAGCCGGCGCTCTTGGCCTGCTGCGGCTTTCGCACCGGGTCAATGTATACCGCGTGTATCTTGGTCGAAAGGTCCGCGTACTGCCCCACCAGATCGCGCGCGGCGGGGAAGGTTTCAGACCCGCCGAAATAGGTGATGGTGAGGTCGTACTTCAGCCCCTTCACCAGCTTGACGGTCTGGTCGGAGAGACTATACTGCTTGTTCGCTGTGGAGTCGTAACTCTTTTCGTAGCGATTCGCAAGGAAGTTGGCCGCAGCCAGCACGCCGATGATCACCAGCGTGTAGAGCGCCGCGTAGCCCGTATATTTGGTTTGCCGCGATTTCAGCCACTTGAACGCCATCTTATGCCCTCCACCGCAGCGATTCGAGAGATCGCGAAGTCAGGAACAGAGCGAAGAAGATCATGGAGACGTAGAACACCACGTCCTTCATGCTTACAACGCCTTTGGCGAAATTCTCAAAGTGAGTGACTATCGAGAGATAGTTCAGCACCAGCGCCATGGCGCCACTGTCGTAAGCCGTGAACCAGCTCAGCAGCCACAGCAGCAGGCAGACGAAGAAAGTCGAAATCCCGGCGATGATCTGGTTGCGCGTCATCGTGGAAATCAGCGTGCCCACCGCCAGCAGGCAGCCGCCTTGCAGCGCCAGCCCCAGGTAGGCCACCAGTACCGGCTTCAGGTCCGGCTTGCCCCACGCAAAAAGCAGCGCGACGTTGAGCATCGACATCGCCAGCACGCACAAGTACAGCAGCAGGGCGCCCGCCCACTTGCCCAAAATGATTTCCACGTCTTTCACGGGCGAGGTGAGCAGCAGTTCTATGGTGCCGGTACGCTTCTCTTCCGCGAACAGGCGCATGGTGATCATGGGAACCAGGAACAGGGTGATGGTGCTCGCGAAGCCCAGCAGCGGGCGGATCACCTGGTCGTTGACGTCCATCGGGGTCTGCTGGCCCATCACCTGCGCCTGAAACCCGAAGCGCATGAAATCGCGCGACGCGTTGAAGAACACCCAGCCGAATATCAACCCGAAAATCGACATCACGGCGTAAGCGATCGGGGATGCGAAGTAGCTTCTGAGTTCCTTCCGGCAAATCAGCAGTATGTTTTTCATTCCGGCTTCTCGCCTCCGTTCCCGCTCTCGGCCTGGCCGCCTTCGGCGCCGGTCAATTGCAGGAATATGTCCTCCAGGCTCAGGCCCACGGGACGCAATTCGTTCAGACTCCATCCGGCATTCACCACGGAGCGCGCGACGTCGGCGCGAATGTGCCGCCCTTGCAGGCTTTCAATCTCGAAGCCCAGGCGGCCCTCACGGGAATCTTTCATCACCACGCGGCTCACGCCCGGAACCTGCTCCAGCCTCTGCTGCACGTCGGTTGGGTTGGGCTTTCCGCCGGGGGCTTCCACCACTACCGCCACCGATTCCGCCCCGCGCAGCCTGTTGGTCAGGTTCGCTACCGAGTCAATCGCCACCAGTTTGCCCCGGTTGATGATGATGACGCGCTCGCAGGAATGTTCCACTTCCGAGAGGATGTGCGTGCTCAGGATGATCGTGTGCTCGCCCGCCAGCGAACGCAGCAACTCGCGGATCTCGATAATCTGCTTCGGGTCGAGCCCGGAAGTGGGCTCGTCCAAAATGAGGACGTCCGGGTTGTGCATGATGGCCTGCGCCAGGCCCACGCGCTGCCGGTACCCCTTCGAAAGTTTGGCGATGAGCTTATTGCGCACGTCGCCAATGGCGCACCGCTCGATAACTTCGTTGAGCTTGCCGCCGAGATCGGCGCTCGGAATCCCCTTCAGGCTCCCCGCAAACCGGAGGTATTCGGAGACTTCCATTTCGGGATACAACGGCGGAGTTTCCGGAAGGTATCCGATGCGCTTCTTCACTTCGAGGGGCTGTTCGGTGACATCGAACCCGGCCACCGACGCCTTCCCCGCCGTGGGCGGAAGGAAACACGTCAGAACGCGCATCGTGGTGGTTTTTCCGGCCCCGTTCGGCCCCAAAAAACCCACGATCTGACCCTTTTCCACCTCGAAGGAGATGTTATCGACCGCGACAGTGCGAGCGTATCGCTTGGTCAGGCCTTCGACTTTGATCATGATAGTTGTCCCAGAGAGTTAAAGACGCGCCAATTCGCCATTTGGGCGCGAACCGGCGCGTGAAACCGCGCCATTCGGCAAGAATGAAATTTCATCATAAGGACGGCCTGGAACCATTGTCAAACCACGAGCCCGCGCTCAAAACGCAGCGCCCCATAATTGTAGGACGCGTCTTCGGGCTGAGGGTGAGGGTTCTCATTCTGGCTTTTCCGTTGTTACAGTAGAAAGTTGCACCTCTTTGTTTCCTCCGGTCTGGCTCCGGCCGCGCTTGCGACGGCTGTCGGACTCCTGGGCGCGGCCTTGGGTGTTTGGCTAACCGGCGCTCACCGCCGTTCGCGCATTCTGGTTCCGTTCAGCGCCGGCGTGCTGCTGGGCGTGGCGCTGTTCGGCCTCACTCCCGAATTGGCGCTCGAAACGGGGTGGACGGTTACGCTCGTCCTCATCGCCGTGGGTTACCTTTCGCTCCATGCGATCAACCGGTACGTGTACCCGGTGTGCCCCACCTGCTCGCACGACCACGATCACGGCCACTGCGCCACCGAACTGCACGGCTTCGCCTGGCCGCTCATCGCCGCGGCGGCGCTGCACAGTTTTCTGGATGGCTGGAGCGTGGCGAGCGCGCAATCGGATGCTTCGCTCGGCTTGAGGGTGGCGGTGCCGATCGCCATCGGCATGCACAAACTGCCCGAAGGCATCGCGCTCGGCGGCATTCTCCGCGTATCCCTGAAGGGCCGCGCCCAATCTTTGGGATGGTGCGCCATCGCCGAAGGGGCCACGCTGTTCGGGGGCGCCGCGGCTCTCTGGCTGGCGCCGCTGCTCGGCAACCAGTGGGTGGCCTACCCGGTGGGAATCACCGCCGGCTGGTTGATCTTCCTGGGTCGCCACGCCATCCATGAGGAATGGAAACGGCGTGGCGCTGCCGCCGCGTTCGGAGCCGCCGCCGCGGGTGTTGCCGGGGCGGCAGTGATTCTGCGCGGCGCGGAAGCGCTGTTCCGCTGATCCCCTTCGTTCTGTTGACTTTTTACTACAGAACGGTTTGCCCGCCTCGCGCGTACAATTGTACTGGGCCGCGTGAGCGGCCGGAAAGGGCCGGAGTTCATCCAAATGAAACGAGTTTGGCTTACCGTAGCAGCGGGGCTTCTGGCGCTGGCGCTCACGCCGGTTGGAGCCCCGGCTCAGGGAAATTCCAAAGGCAAGGGCCAGGGACAGGGGCAGACTCAAGGCCGCGGCGCAAAGGCGGTGGCGCCGCAGTTCCGCGAGGCCGACCGCGGCGTTCTGGCTGACTATTACGCGAAGGGCCGGGGGCGCGGCCGGAGCGGCAGCCTCCCACCGGGGCTCGCCAAACAGTTACAGCGCAATGGGACGCTTCCTCCCGGGTTGGACAAGCAAATCGTTGCGTTTCCCCGCGAAATTGAGCTGCGCCTTCCGCCGTGCCCGCCCGAGGTGCGCCGCGGCATTATCGGCAATGTCGCCGTGATGTGGAATTCCCGCACCGGATTGATCGTGGACGTCCTGGCCTTGGCAGGTTTCTAGCGCCGCCTGGGGTGGCCGCGTCCCGCTCCTCCATTCCGCGCGCCGGCGGCTGTCGGTGCGCCGCGCGCGCGGCCTGCATGTGATAACCTGTTTGCTTAACCCCTTTAGGAGCTTGTTTCCATGTCTTTTCGCTTAGCGTTGGCGCCGTTCGCCGTCTGTTCCGCTTTCCTGGCATTGGCCCAAACCGCCCCTGCCCAGATCAAAGTCGGGGTGGTGAATTTGCAGGAGGCTGTCTTCCAATCCGCGGAGATAAAGAAGGCCGATGCCGACATGACGGCCAAGTTCAAACCGCGGCAGGATGCGCTTGAGAAGGCTACCGCCGAGGGGAACGCTCTCGTCGCGAAAGCCCAAGCCTCGCCGCAGGCATCCACCGACCTCCAGGCTCAGATCCAGCGCAAACAGCGCGAAGTGCAGCGGTTGCAGGACGACCTGCAGGCCGATGCCGATCGCGAGCGCAACGACATTCTCACCGCCAGTTCCCAGAAGATGGAAGCAATCGTAAAGAAACTGGCCGAAGAGCGCGGTCTGGACCTGATTGTGGATTCGGCGACGACGCTATACTTCAAGCCCGTCCTCGATCTCACCAAGGACGCGCTGGCAGCCTACGACAAGGCTTATCCAGTTTCCGCGGCCGGCGCGGCCAAATAGATCCATAATAGGAACTGATGGGCGCTTATCTCGATAACTACGGAGCCGGGGAAGAGAAGCGCGAGCGAATCATACACAAGGTGGCGGCGTGGACGGGCATTATCCTCGCAGTCGCGCTGGTGTCGTGGTTCACTCTGTATTTCGTAATCCCCAACCGCGCCGAGCAGTCGCAGGTCGAACGCTTCTTCCAGGTTCTCGCGGCCAAGGACTACACGACGGCGTACGCCATGTGGGGCTGCACCGACGCCAACCCGTGTCGCAGTTACCCCATGAAGAGCTTCCTCGAAGACTGGGGCCCGGGGGTCGTCACCGTTACTGCCGACGATTTCACGGTACTCTCGGGCGAAAGCTGCGGCTCGGGCGTGATTGTCGACGTGGACGCCGGCAAAGCGGGCGATAAGAAGATCTGGGTGGAGCGGGCGGACCATATGCTCGGGTTCCTGCCGCCTCAGATTTCGGAAATCAATCGCTGCCCGCAGGGGAATCGAATCTACGATTTCGTTCGCGATCTCAAGTACCGCCTCCGTGGACGCCGATACGAATAGCTCGCGCCGTGGGCGCGAGGCCCCGCGCCGAATGTGGACTTCCGGTCCGCTGGGGCTTACCATTCTTTGGGGATACCGGCAGACGTGAACCCCAATTGAGGAGCGTGGAAAATGGACGAACGGGCATTCTACACTGAGCAGCCGACTACCAAGCAGATGCCTTTGACTTGCCCGATGTGCCGAGCGACGGAGACCTATGAGTTGCGGTGGCTGGTGCGCAACAAGAAGGACCGCATCCCGCAGGGGGCCGACGAGCGCGACCGCGCGCGTTTTCTGAAAGCCCAGAGCTACATGGTCCTGGTGGACGACAAAGTCGCCTGCAAGAATCTCCGCTGCCGCAAACGCTTCGATATTTCGGGCGTGAAGACGATGGCATTCCTATAAGCCTTCATGGTTTTCATGTGTTGGTAAGGCTGGGGTTAGCTCTCCAGCAGTGAAAACATACCATTCTCGATAGAGATTAAGAAGATTTTTCTTGACGGCGCGGGCATCTCGCCTTTACACTGTCTCTAAGGTCAAGTGCATGAGGGCGAATCCGTCACACATCCAGCGAGTTAAGCTCCCTCTGACCGATCGCCTCGTTCTGTACGAGTGTCGTCCCTGAACCCAGCGGCGTAATCACCATTGACTCCGTTCGTCCGACGCAGCGCCACGGTTGCGCCCGTCAGCGGCGGCGGAAGAGGTTGTGCGGTTGATCAGGGAGAGAGGCATGAATTTCGACAGGTTAGGCCCGGCAGTCCTGCTTGCGGCGGCAATTGCGAGCCCCGCGTTCGGGCAGGCGGCAGCGGGTGATCGGGACGAATTGAAACAGCGAATCGAAAAACTGGAACAGGAAGCCGCGGCGCTCCGGGCCGCCCTCGCAGGGCAGGCAAGTGCGCCTCCGGCACAGCAGGGCGGATCGGCGGGAATAGCGGACGACGCTGCCGCGCCGGAGTCGCTCGAAGCGCTCGACCAGAAGCTTCGCGTTCTGGACCGCCGCGTGGAACTCGATAAAGAGGCGGCGGATGCCAAGGCGGCGCAAGCACCCGTGGTTACGGCGGGACGGGACGGCTTTGGATTGCGGTCGGCGGATAGCGCCTTCCGGGTCAGCTTCGGCGCTTATGTGCAATCCGACGGCCGGTTCTACCTGAACACCACCGGAACTCCAACCAGCACGTTTCTGCTGCGCCGCGTGCGCCCGAGCATTCAAGGCACGATCTACAAGAACATCGATTTCCGGCTGATGCCCGATTTCGGAGGCGGCTCCGCCACGGTAGTGGATGCCTACGTGGAGTTGCGCCAGTTTAAGAGGGCGGCGCTGAGGGCAGGCAAGTTCAAGCCGCCCGTCGGCCTGGAGCAATTGCAGGGCGATCAGGATACGGTCTTCGTGGAACGCGGCCTCCCCACAAATTTGGTTCCCAACCGCGATATCGGCGTTCAGCTTTCGGGCGATTTCGTTACCAGCCGGCTCAACTACGCGGTCGGCGTCTTCAACGGCGCGCCCGATGGAACCTCGTCGGATGGGGACACGAATAGCCGGAAGGATTTTGCCGCGCGGCTGTTTGCTACGCCCTTTCAGCCGCTTCGGGCGGGTAATCCGCTCAAGGGGCTTGGCTTCGGCATTGCGACGTCCATCGGGCGGCAAACCGGCTCGCTTCCGGGCTTCAAAACGCCCGGGCAGGCCCAGTTCTTTACGTACTCAAGCGGGGTGACCGCCGCCGGCGCCCGCACGCGCTATTCGCCGCAGGCGTATTACTACTACGGCCCGCTCGGCGTGGTGTTCGAGTTTGTGCGTTCGGCGCAGAAGGTGGCCCGCGCCGGAGCGGTCACTCAGGTCGGCAACAAGGCCTGGCAAGTTGCCGGTTCGTATTTCCTCACAGGCGAGGCGAAGGGCTTCAAGAGTACGCCACCGTTGCAGGATTTTGACCCGGCTAAGGGCGGCTGGGGCGCGTTCGAACTCATCGCGCGCGTGGAGCGGCTCGCGGTCGATCCCGCCGTGTACGCGCTCGGTTTGGCTGACCGCACGGCTTCGGCGCGTTCCGCCAACGGTCTGACGGGCGGCGTGAATTGGTATCTGAACCGAAACGTGAAACTAACTGTAAATTACAGCAATACCCGGTTTACGGGCGGCTCCGCGCGCGGCGACCGCGTTCGCGAAAGCTCGATCCTAACCCGGTTCCAGGTGGGGTTCTAACATGCGCAAACTTCTCAAGTTCTTCTTGCCCGCTATCGCCCTTGCCTGGGCCGCCGGCGCGGCGCAGACCGTAAAACTGCTGAATGTCTCTTACGATCC
>CAIYHG010000169.1 GCA_903925975.1 uncultured Acidobacteriia bacterium
CACTCGACAACGGCTTCCTCCGCCCAGAACCGCGTGGCGCCCCGGGCGAGGAACCCGAGGTGGCCGCCGTGCTCGGTGGCAATCAGTTCGATCCAGGGGTTCGAACGCACCGCCGGAGTTTCGAACGTCCCGAATGGGACGACGGTATCATCTTTCGCCTGTATCAGTAGGGTGGGAGTCCGAAGGTCGCACAAGCAGCGCAGCGCCGACTGCGTCCGGTAGTAGTTCGCTGCGTTGCCGAAGCCGAACGACGGAGCCGTGATTTGGTCGTCGATGTCCCTGAGCGTTCGCAGGCGGGCCAGACCCGCGGCGTCGTACTGGCCGGTGGCACGCAGCCGTGCGCGCATCCGGCGCACGAAGCGCCGCTCGTAAAGCCGGTTCTCAACGGCGCTGATGCGGCGGGCGCTCGCTTCCAGATCCAACGCCGGCGAAACGGCGCATATGCCCCGAAGCCAGCCCGAGGCCGTGTCTCCTAACTCGGCGGCCAGCTTCAAAACGACGTTCCCCCCCAAAGAGAAGCCGGCCAGATACACGGGTCCGCGCCCTTCGTCGCGGAATTGCCGCAGCACGGCCTCCAGGTCGCCCGTCATTCCGGCGTGGTATAGCGTAGGACACAGCATTTCGGTTCCGCCGCACGTCCGCATATGGAAACGATGCGCTGCAAAACCAGCCCGAAGCGCCGCTGCGGCAGCCGTACGGATATACCCGGATTGACCCGATCCCTCCAGCCCGTGCACCAGCACGATCTCGCCCGCGGCCACTCCAGGCGGCCGCTGCGATTCCACCAGGACCTGCACCCCTGGTTCGGTGGCAAAAAACCGCCGCTCCAACGGAACCGAGTCCGGAACGCGGGGCCAAAGATGGCCGGCAATCGTCTGCAAATGCGAACTGCGGAACAGAGGTCTGAAAGGAAGAAATGGCATCCGAAAACCTGTACTATAAGGAAGAACGGCTATGCGAATCTCCCACTTGGTCTTGCTTTCCGCCGCGCTTGCGTCGGTTGCTTCGGCTCAAAGCCCCCGGCTGGCTCCATCATTTAGTATCCAGCGGCCAGGCGCCGCGCCGCTCACCCTTGAATCGTACCGCGGCAAGATTGTCGCGCTCGCGTTCATCGACACCACCTGTTCGCATTGCCAGGAATTGACGCGCGAAATGGGCCCGCTTGCCGTCGAATATGCGCCCAAGGGCGTGCAGATTCTGGAATGTGCCTTTAACACCGGCGCCGGCGCCGCAGTGCAGGGATTCATCCAGCAGTTCCAGCCGACATTCCCGATCGGATGGGCCGATCGCGCAGCCGTTTATACCTTCCTGCAGCGTTCGGTGATTGACGCCCGGCCTCTCTACGTTCCCCACCTCATCGTCATTGACCGCAAAGGCCTGATTCAGGGCGACTACGCCGGCGAAAGCCCGTTCATGACAAACCCAATCGTCAACCTGCGGCAGCAGTTGGATAAGATGCTGGCGGCCACCGCAGCTCCCGCAACGAAGAGCGCCAAATAGCCGACCTCACTGCGGCACAACCTGGACCTCGGTAATGTAGTAGCTCGAATCGCCGACGACTACTTTCGCCTGTATCCGCTGCCCTACTTGGAGTTTCTGAAACTCGGAATCCGGTTTCACCGGGAACTCCATCGTCATCGCTTCCATCCAGTCCCCGATCTTTTCGTGCTGGATTGTGGCCAGTTTGGCTCCGGCGTCGAGGCTCTTGATTACGCCTCGCAACGCATACGTCTTCGTCTGTTCCTTCGACCCGCAGCCGGTCAGCAGGAGGATCGTCAGAAATAGCAAGCCGCTCCGTCTTGTCATAGGATTTCCCATTGTAAACGAAGGCGCCGGGGTCGCCACAGGGGGGGCAGCAACCGGTGTCGGTCCAGATCAATACATGCTCTTTATTTTGAATTAGTTGCCAACTAAAGCAAAGGCGCTACATGATGCCGCGTCAAGCAACCGGGGGCTCTACGGTTGTTCGCTAAAAGTCGCCTGGTTGTAATCCGGGACGGGCTGTTGCGGGTAGACGTGGTCCGTCTTGCGCCACGCCAGCGTTTCATTTCTCAGTTGAGCGCCGAAGAACTGCATGAGCGCGGCAAGCGTGGCCGCACAGTTCACGATGTTGGCCCAGGGAGTTCGAAAAGGCACGCCGAGCCCAAAGCGCCAACCGTAGATACGGGTGGCAGCGTAGGTGCGCGATACCATTTGAGCAACCGAGATGCCGCCGGCTGCCACCCAGAAGGGGGCCAGATTTCTCCCAGGCAACTCACCCGGCCAGGGGGCGCCTATGCAGCAGCACGCCCCGAACCAACATATCCCATAAAGGAAAAGGGCGTTTGCCAATGGCGTAATCAGGTTGCCGACCAGTCCCTTGCGGTCGCGCCAAAACCAGTACACCTGAAGCCAGGGGACGTCCCATCCGTGGCGCGCCCAGCCCTGCAACGCAATCCCGGCCACCCACCGGCTGCGCTGCCGCACGGCGGCGCGGAAGGTCCGGGGAAAATACTCCCGGGTGGCAATCGGGTCGCCGGCGCCAAGCCGAACCGGCACGAATAGCTGCCGCCAGCCGGCAGCGTGCAGACGGAAGCCGGTCTCGTAGTCCTCCGTCAGCGATTCCGGATCGAATACCCTGCCCTGGCGTTCCTCGGCCAGTTCATCGAGGGCGGCACGAGAGAAGGCCGTTCCTACTCCGTTGGACGGCAGGAATCCGCCCAACTGCTGCCGGACCGGAATGTCCTTGGTCTGGTACTCCGCGAACTCGTCGCAATACACGCCGTGAGTAAAATCCTGAACAGGGGTCGGCAAGGGCAGAACCGGGATTTGAATCATGTCGTATTCGCGCGAAAACCGGTTCACCAGGCGCAACGAGTCGGGGTCAATCAGGTCTTCGGCATCGTGCATCATGACGATCTCGAAACGGAAGCCATGCGCATCCTCAAACGCGCACATGTGACGCCAGGCATTGTTCAGGCAATCGCCCTTGGAAGTAGGGCCCTTCCGCGCGCAGATCGCGGGATGCACGCGCGGGTGGCGGCGCGCCACGCGGCGGACCGCTTTCAGGGTAGGTTTATCGTTAGGGTAAACCCCGGTGAAGATGTGGTAGCTCCGATAGCGGATTACGGCGAGATTCCGCTCCAGCATCTGCTCGATCACCCCGTCTTCGTGCCATAGCGGCACCAGCACCGCGATGCGGCGCTCAGGCTCGGCAGCCAGTTCGTCCTGGGAAGGCCAGGCGAAGGGCCGACGCGCGAGGCGCATATGGACCAAAATGATGAACAGGTCGTCGAGCCCGCTCAGCAGGATCCAGAGCGCCAACGCGATCAGACACCACGTCGCCCATTGATCAAGCCACACAATTCCGGTTGAGACTAATCAAGTACAGTCGGTCGAACCGGATCAATTTCTCAGTTATTTGTTGTTCAGGATACGAGCGTCAGCCTGGTATAGACCACCTCGAAGCCGAGCCGCTCGTAATTGCGCTGCGAAGGGCTGCCGGGAAGGGTTGACGCCATGGCCGTATCGCAGCCGCGCTCACGGGCCTCAGCCAGACGGGCCGCGATCAGTTCCCGTTGCAATCCGAGCCGGCGCCGGCTGGGCACCGTGCTGTCGGCGAAGAGAGCCGCCACACGGTCATGGATGGCCATGGCCCCGCCCGCCGCCAACTCGCCCGCCTCCGTGGCGAAGTAGCAGGAAACCCCGGGGATGCCGGTAATCGCCTTGCCCACTTCGATCTCGTCATCGGTGAGTTCCGGCTCGTCGAAGAAACCCCGCGCCACGGTTCTGGCCCACAGGGTCTCCTCTCCCGGAAGAATGCCCCTCGCGCGCGGCGCCGCCCACCCGTCCTCGCCGCCCAGCCGCCGCGCAAGCACATTGCTGAACTCGCTAATCTGATAGCCGCGGGCCGAGACTATATCCAACAGGCCCGCGTCGGCAAGCGGACACAATTCGATCTTGACGCGCGCCCCACGGCTCCGGAAGAAATCCTCAATCGAGCTGAATTCCGCTTCGCTGACCGCGCCGTTCAACCCCAGCCCGACGACCTGGGTCAAAGGGGATTCAGGGCCCAGGAAAACAGCGCAACCGCCCGCCGTTTCGAGGATAGGCGTTCCCCGGCCGCCGCACCCCCGCGCAACGGCCGCTTCCGCGGCTTCGAGCCGCCGCGCCAGAAAGGCATCGGCAAAGAGCATAGTGGGTTTCTGTCACAGTATCGCGCAAGGTTGCATCATATAGATATGGCCGTGCTGACTTTAGAGATGAACGTGCAAGGTATGACCTGCGGAAACTGCGCCCGAAGCGTGGAGCGGAAACTGAAATCCACTAACGGCGTTACGAAAGCGGCGGTTGACCTTCAGGGGTCGAAGGCCACCGTGGAATACGATGCGGATCTGGTGAAGCCAGAGGCATTGGCCAACGCGGTGCGTCAGCTCGGGTTCGAAGTGCCTGCATGAGCGAGGGGAAAGCGGAGCGTCTGGACCTTCCCGTATCCGGGATGACGTGCGCAGCCTGTGCGCGCTCCATCGAGCTCGCCTTATCGGCTACGCCGGGAGTGGACCGCGCACGCGTCAACCTTGCCACCAACACGGCTACGGTTGAGTACCAGCCGAACCGTGTGAGCATCGCGGATTTCGTGGCCGCTATCGAAGACCTGGGTTTCGGAGTTCCTAAAACCGAACCATCCCAGGATGCAGCCGAAGCGGGATACCGGAAGCGGCTGACGGTGGCCGCGATCCTTGCGGCGCCCACCCTGGTTCTGGGGATGTCTCACGGCGCTCTGCACGTTCCCTATTCGAATTGGATACAACTGGCGCTCACGCTGCCCGTGATGATCTATTCGGGCGGACCCTTCTTCGCCGCCGCGTGGACCGCGCTGCGCCATGGCTCGGCGAACATGAACTCGCTGATCTCGCTGGGCACTGGCGCGGCGTTCCTCTACTCGGCGTCGGAGACGATTCGGGGCGGTCACGAAGTCTATTACGAAGCCGCCGCCGTGATCATCGCTCTCATTCTGACGGGCCGGATGCTGGAGGCCCGCGCGCGCGCCAAAGCTTCCGCCGCAATCCGGGGTCTGATGGACCTGCAACCGCCGACCGCGCGGGTTCTTCGCGGCGACTCCGCTGCCGAGGCGGAAGTGCCCATAGAAGACGTGCGGCCCGGGGACGTAGTTGTCGTGCGGCCGGGCGAACGCATTCCGGTGGATGGAACCGTGGTGGAAGGGTTTTCCGCTGTGGATGAATCCATGCTCACTGGAGAAAGCCTTCCGGTGGACAAATCTGCCGGAGCGGGCGTCTTCGCGGGGACGATGAACATCTCGGGCGGCTTCCGTTTTCAAGCCACGAAGGTGGGCCGCGGCGCGGTGTTGCAGCAGATGATCGAAATGGTGAAGCAGGCCCAGGGCGCGCGGGCTCCGGTGGCCCGCCTCGCCGATGTGGTCAGCGGATATTTTACGCTGGGCGTCCTCATCGCGGCCACGCTCACGTTCGCCGGATGGCTCTTCTTCGCGCCGTTCGCCACGGCGATGGTGAATGCCGTCGCGGTGCTGATTATCGCCTGCCCGTGCGCACTTGGGCTCGCCACACCCACCGCGATCATGGTGGGGACGGGCCGCGGCGCCGAACGGGGCATCCTGATCAAAGGCGGCGAGGCGCTAGAGACCGCGTACAAGATCGACGCCATTCTGTTCGACAAGACCGGCACGATCACCACTGGCAAGCCGCGCGTCACGAAGATTTCACCATCCGCCGGAATTTCCGAATCGGAGTTGCTGCGCCTGGCCGCATCAGCCGAGGTCTACTCCGAACACCCGTTAGGCAAGGCGATTGTGGATGCAGCCGCAGAGCGCGGCATAGCCCTGAGCGGAGTCACTTCGTTTTCCGCCACCGCCGGCCAAGGCGTGCGCGCCATCGTGGGCGAGCACGAAGTTTCGGTGGGACGCAACGGCGAGCAACCCGGCCTGGCCGTCACAGTGGACGGCGCTCCGGCGGGAACCATTGAAATCGCAGACACTATCAAACCCGAAACGGCGGCCGCCGTAACCAAGCTCAAGCAGATGGGCCTGGAAGTCTGGATGATGACCGGCGACCACCGCGAAACCGCCGAGGCCATCGCGCGGCAGGCCGGCATCGACCACGTGCTCGCGGAAGTGATGCCGGCCGACAAAGTCGCGCAGGTGAAGAAGCTTCAGGCCGCGGGCAAGCGTGTTGCGATGGCGGGCGACGGCATCAACGACGCCCCCGCCCTGGCGCAAGCCGATCTGGGCATCGCCATGGGTTCGGGAACCGATATCGCCATGGAAGCCGGCGGCATCACCCTGATGCGAGGCGACCTCACGCGCGTGGCGGAAGCCATCGACCTTTCCCGCCGCACGATGCGAATCATCCGCCAGAACTTGTTCTGGGCCTTCGCCTACAACACCATCGGCATCCCGATCGCCGCGCTAGGACTCCTCTCGCCCATGCTGGCGTCGGCCGCCATGGCGCTCTCCAGCGTGACCGTGGTTTCGAACAGCCTGCGGCTCAAATAGCGCAGAACGCACCGCCCGCATCGCGCCGCCCGACCTGCCGGGCGCGTTGTCGGGACAATCGCGAACGGGCACATCTGGGTCTATCTTTCCAGCTTCGCTCCGGCTTCAATACCGAATCTTGGCGGCAAATTCGAAATCCCTCGGATTCCCCGCGCTCGTGATCGTCCCGAAGGCAGCGCTTCCAAACGAGCCGTTGGGATCGTTCAGAGGGGGAGTGTTGCTGACGTTGAAGACTTCCGCGCGGAACTCCAGACCGAGCCCCTCGGATACCCGAAACGTCTTGCTAAGCATCAGGTCGGCATTCTGTAGCCCCGGCCCCCGCACCGGGTTCCGCGAACTATTGCCGATGCTAAATTGCCCGGCAGCGGCGAAGGCTGACTTGTCAAACCACTGCGAGGCGCTGCGAGCGGCGAAGTTGTTCGGGTTGCGGAGGCGGTTCGGGCGCTGCACGGCGTACCCGAATGCGGATAGGGTATTCGTCGCCTGCGTGACCGGCACGGCGTCTCCAGTCTGGATACGAACCAAGCCGCCAATTTCCCAACCTGAGATCTTCCACCACCGCGGAATCCTGTAGACCCAGCCGGAGGAAAACACGCGGGGGATGTCACCGCTCGAAACATCACGTTCGAGCTTCCGGTTGAAGGCGTCGGCAGCCCCGATGGTGGTGAGCGTGGGTCCGGTAAAGATTGTCTGGGAGAAGTATGTCGAAGCGTTGTCAATGAGCTTCGAGAAGGTGTACGCGAACGTGAACGTCAGGCCGCGAGAAAAGCGCTTCTCCAACTTCATCTGCAGCGCTTCGTATTCGGAATCGGCCACGTTATTACGGAAAAGGGCTACGTTCGTGAACCCGGGAAAGGCGCGCAGCAATTGCTGCGGCGCGATGGTTGGCTGCCCCAATGACGACGAAGCTGGAATCTGCCCGTAGTAAGGATTCGCAACCTTCGGCGTCGTCAGCGCCGACCCCAAGGCCAGATATTCGGCCGGCAACTGGTTCAGGTTCGATTCGGGCAAGCCGAGATGCGTGTTCTTCGATCCCAGATAGCCGATCTCGAAGTTGAAATTGCGCCACACGGTCTTCTGAACGGTGAAATTCCACTGTTGCGAGTAGCCGGATTTCATGTTCCGGTCTACGCCGAACACCCCCTGGCCCAGTCCCGAATTCGGATTCGGGTCGGCAACCTGCACCGTGGGTCCGTGGGAGAGCACAAAAGCCGGGTTGATGTTGTCCTGCGATTGCTGCCCAACCGTCTGCACGAAGGGGAACTGCGGCAACGTAAACGGCGTCGTGATCCCGGTCTGTTCGAACCAGATCAGTCCGTAACCTGAACGGATCGCCCACGAGTCCCCCAGCCTGTAGGCCAAGCCCGCGCGCGGCCCGAAATTGCAGCGCTCCAGTTCCCTCGCCGTGCGCGGGAAATCAAGCACCTGCGTCTTGAGGTTGAAAACCGCGCCGTGGCCATTGGCTTCCGTCGAGGGGAAATTCAGCGTATAGCGCGTGCCGAGGTTCAGCGTGAGGCGGCTCGAAACTCTCCATTCGTCCCCGGCAAAGAATTCCGCGATATGGGCGCGCTCCTGGAGCGCCTGATTCTGAATGTCGATGCTGAAGGCGTTCACCTGACCCAGCAGGAGTGAAGCCAGAGCGTTCCCGCCCGTGCCCGAAGAAGAATTCGAACCTGTTGTGGTGAAAGCGTAGGAGCCGGTCGGGTTGGCGGGATTGACGATGTCGAGAGCTTCCCGCCGCATATCCGTTCCGAACTTGAACGTGTGCCGCCCGCGTACCACAGAGAACGTATCCAGAAACTCCGTCACCGACGTTGCGAAGTTCGTGTTGGCGGCGGCCGTAGGGCCGATCTGCTGATAGCCCGTGACGGTGAAAATCGGCAGCGTGGAGGGGAACGCGCTCACTGGCGCGCCGGGGACGGTAATGCCGCCATTCTGGAGCGACGTCTGATTCACGCCCCGCCGCGTGTACCCGAAACGCGCCTGGTTTAAGGTTGTGGGCGAGCGGGTCCAGCCGTACTCCGACGCCACGCCATCGCCGCGCATGATGGCGTGTCCCGTAACGCCGCTAGTGAGGTTGCCGCTGCCGTCCGGAAGAAAAGGCACGGGGGTGTCGTCGTCTCGGAGGTGCGAATAGCGGACGAACGCGCGATGCTTCTGGCTGAAGACGTGATCGGCGCGGCCGTCGAATTGATCCTGATTGTCCCGGTCCACGCCGGTAAATACATAGTTGTTCGCGCCTGCCGCATTGGGCGCCGGGTAATGCTGCAAGACTTCGCGCGCGAGTGGATCGATCACCGGGATCGTATTGCCGGGGAACGGCACGCGGGGGGAGCTTGACGGGTCGTAAATCGCGGTCGCGAACACGCCCTGGCGTTGCGCCAGCGTGGGTACGACGCTCTGGCGGGTGATTCCGGTTCGTAACCGCGTGCCTTGCCAGTCCGCAAAGAAGAACGTCTTGTTCTTGCGGACCGGCCCACCCATGGCAAAACCGTACTGGTTCCTGCGAAACTCCGGCTGCCTGGCCGGCTGTGCAAAGTAGTTCCGGGCGTTCAGGTCCTCGTTGCGAAAAAACTCAAATAGCGTGCCGTGCAGCTGGTTGCCGCCGGATTTCCCAATCACCATGACTGTGCCGCCGTTAGACCTTCCGTATTCCGGCGAGTAAGAATTGATGTTCAGCTTGAACTCCTCAATGCCATCGACGATCGGGTAGAAAGCCACCTGGCCCGGTTCGGGTTGCAGGACGCTGATGCCGTCATAGAGATATTCGTTGGTGCGAGGCCGGCTCCCGTTGATGCGCGGCAGCAGCGACCCGCCGCCCGGCAAGGCCACGCCGGGGGAAAGGGCGACGAGTGGAATGAAATTGCGTCCATCGAGAGGTAACGATTCCAATTGTTGCTGGATGACGTGATACCCCACCGAGCCGCCGCCCGTTTCGAGCAGCGAAGCCTGAGCGTTCACATCCACGGACTGCGAGGTTGGCCCTAACTCCAGCTTCACATCCAGACCACTCTGGTCGCCGATGCGTAGCGTGATGCCCTCCCGCCCATACTGCCGGAACCCTGCCTTCTCGACAGTCAGGGCGTATTGTCCCGCGGCAAGCCCGAGCAGGTGATACTCGCCGCGCTCGTCCGTAACCACTTCGAGCCGAGTTCCCGTGGCCTGTTCTTCACCGGCCACCTTCGCCCCCGGCACGGCGAGGCCCTGTGGATCTTGAACCATGCCGAACAACTCGGCCTTTCCCGCCTGTCCGAGACAAGGCAGAGAGAGGACCAGGAGCGCGGCGAGCGCGGAAAAGACATGATGCGAGCGCATGTCTTGTAAGAATATCAATGTAATTGTTGCAAGACAATCGCCTGCTGGCCAGCCGCATTCCGGCTAGAATGAATGACATAGAAATGCCAGAAATCGAGACCAGGCTGGGAGCGCTTCGCCGGAAGCGCGGTCTATCCGCTATCCGGCTGGCGGCGGCGGTAGGCGTGAGCCGGCAAAGCATCTATGCGATGGAAGCCGGCACTTACGTCCCAAATACGACTGTCGCGCTGCGCTTGGCGCGGGCGCTCGAAACAACCGTCGAAGAATTGTTTGCACTTCCCGGCGCCACGCCTGCTCCGAATCTGCGGTCGGAGCATGTTGTCCTTTTGCCCGGATCCACCACCGTACATGAGGGCCAGGGCGTTCAGTTGTGCCGGGTGGAGAAGCGGCTGATGGCCTCCGTCCCTTCTCCCGTTCCGTGGTATTTTCCCGCCACCGACGCGGTGATTGCCGATGAGCCGGCGCCCCAAGGCAAGACGCGAGCTCAGGTCTTTCAGGACCAGGATGATTTCTCAAACCGGATTCTGGTGGCCGGATGCGACCCGGCCATTTCCGTGCTTTCCCGCCATGTTCAAGCCGCCGGAATCGAACTGGTGCTCGCTCACAGGAACAGCTCACAGGCGCTGGCTCTCCTGAAAGAAGGTTGTGTTCACGTGGCCGGTACGCACCTGAAAGATGAGGCTAGCGGCGAATCCAATCTGCCGCAGATCAACCGTCTCTTTTCAAAGAACTCCGTTGCCGTAATTGCGTTTGCATTTTGGGAAGAGGGGATTCTCACCGCAAGAGGCAACCCGAAGGGCATCCGTGGAATTGAGGATTTTGCCCGCGAGGATATTGCCATCGTAAACCGGGAAAAAGGGTCCGGCAGCCGGGCTCTGCTCGATTCGCGGTTGCAGCGGGCGCGAATCAAATCAAACAGCGTCCGGGGCTACGGCCATTTGGCGCCGGGGCATCTCCCGGCCGCCTGGCAGGTGCAGTCCGGCGCCGTGGATTGTTGCCTGGCGACTCGGGCCGTAGCGCGCGTGTTTGGTTTGCACTTCATTCCGCTGGTGAGCGAACGCTACGATCTAGTAATCCGCAAGCGGCATTTGGAACTACCGCGCGTACAGAACTTGCTCGATACTCTTAGCCGCTTGACTTTTCGACGCGAACTGGAAGGTTTGGGCGGTTACGATACGCGGGTGGCCGGCCAACGCATGCTGTGATCTCTCGGCTTTGGATCTCCGCACCGTATATGCGTTATCATGCGGTTCAATGCGGGCAAGCTAAAGCATGCCCCACCCCAACCCAGCCGGCGCATTGGTGGGGCATGCTTTAGCTTGCCCGTCGAATATCCAAACGGAACCATGCCCGCTTCCCGAGACTTCCAGATCTTCGCCAAGCCGTGCGGCGCCACCTGCAACCTGGAGTGCGCCTACTGCTACTACCTCGATAAGGAACTCCTCTACCCCGCTGGAGAAGTTCCGGCGCGCATGCCCGACGACCTCTTGGAGGACTACATCGTCCAGCACATCGCGGCCATGCCGGGCGAGGTCATCGCTTTTTCCTGGCATGGCGGCGAGCCGCTGGCGCTGGGTCTCGAATACTTCGAACGCATCGTAGCCCTGCAGAAGAAACACCGCCCGGCCGCGCGCCGGATCACCAACGGCATACAGACCAACGGCACGCTCATCGACGAACACTGGAGCCGCTTTTTCGAGCGTGAGCGTTTCGCTATCGGCCTGAGCCTGGACGGTACCGCAGAACTTCACGATTGCTACCGGGTGGCCACGGGAGGCCAGCCCAGCCACGCGCGCGCCATGCGCGGCTACGATCTGCTGCTGCGCCACGAAGTGCCCTGCGACGTGGTCTGCACCGTGCACAACGTAAATGTGGGAAGCCCGCTCAGCGTCTACCGTTTCTTCCGCGGCATTGGCGCCAAGTTCATCGGCTTCCTCCCCGTGGTTCAACCCGTGGCGCCGGGCCTCGTGGGCCGGCACAGCATATCGGGCGAGGCATACGGAGCATTTCTGTGCGCCATATTCGATGAGTGGATACGGCGCGACGTTGGAAAAATCGCGGTTCAGGACTTCGAGGAGGCCTCGCGGCCGCCCCGGGGCATGGAGCACTCGCTGTGCATCTACCGGCCGACCTGCGGCGAGGTTCCGGTGATCGAGCGGAACGGCGACCTATATTCCTGCGACCACTTCGTAGGGCCCGAGCACTGGATCGGCAATATCCGCGAAACCCCGCTCGCCGAGTTGCTGGATTCGCCCGCGCAGCAGGCCTTCGGAAATGCCAAGCGCGATGGGCTGCCCGCGCAGTGCCGCCGCTGCGACGTCCTCGAGTACTGCCACGGCGGCTGCCCGAAGAACCGCATCCTTACGACTTCGGACGGCGAGCCCGGCTTGAACTATCTGTGCGCCGGGTACAAGCGCTTCTTCCATCATTGCCTGGGGCCCCTGGAGAGATTACAGCGGAAGATGGAAGCCACGGAGAAACCGCCCACGCCTTCAAGCGCCCCAGCGCCCGCCGGACGTAATGATCTCTGCCCCTGCCACAGCGGTCTGAAGTATAAGAAGTGCTGCGGGAAGTGAGTGACATACCGATACAAGCTCGGACCGCGACGCGCCCGCGTCCGCGAAGAGCCGGGATTGTCTGAACCGCAAGTCTCTCAGCGGCATTTGAAGCGCACGCCGCGGTAAGTCGAGGCCGTTCTGCGCGGAGCCGGCGCCGCCCTTTACTTCAATGAAACCACGGCCTACAATTCAGGACAGGAATACTTATGCCGGCCTATCGGGAAGTGACCTGGAAGGATCGGGCAGTGACTTTGCTGCTCGTTGGCGTACTCATCGCTGTAACCGCGATTTACCCCCGAATGATTGGACTTGGAAGACCTGTGATCTTTGTATTGATCGTCGGGGCCCTGCTGGCGTTGTTAGTGCGCTGGCACGCAGCCAGGTTCGGATATCGCTGCCCGGAGTGCGGTAATGAGTTCGCGATCTCGGCGCTGAGGGACTTCCTGAGTCCTCACACGCCCACGTCCAAATATCTGCGCTGCCCGAAATGCGGGGTCAAAGATTGGGCGCAGGAAGTGAGGAAGGCGCCGGACGGTTCCGCTACTTAGCCGTTTCACCAATGCATGGATTAATCATCCTCAACAGTCACTGGGAGCGGATATGCGCGATCTGAAGTGGTCGCCCGCGGAAAAGGCCATCGCCCGCAAGGCCTTCGACTTGGCCCTGCACCGGGAGTTCCAGGCAGCCATACAGGAAACCAGGAGCCGGGCCGCCGGGATCATGCGCCCCGACGATCTCTGGGAGCTAAAAAGCTGGCTGACTCAGCGCCGCGCGGAGATTAACCGCACTTACGATTACCGATATTCCGTTCTGCCGTCCGTATTTGGAACCCTCATCGGGACGGGCCGTCTGAGCGAAGATGAATTGCGCGGCCTCGGTGACGATAAACTCGCCTGCATCCGCCGAATTGCCAAACTGCACGAATGAAATACGCGCGCCCGCGTTTGCCAGACGCAGGATCTCCTGCTTACGCCGCCATGAAATAGTGCCAATAGAATCAATACGTTAATGGAACTCCCTCGTTTTCTCTTGCCAATGTGATATCACTATGATATTTAATTGATACTAGAAAAGGAATTCTCCAATGCGTGAAAACGAGATTCGAGGCTTCTCAGGTTGGCTCGTGGTCGCGGTTCAGCTTTCCGTGCTCGTGCTCTGCGTGATGGCGTTCGTTTCCGCGGTCCGCGCGGAATCCGGTCTCCTGGCGCTCGCCTGGGTCTTGGTGATTGCCGTCGACGGGCTCTGTGTGGCCGGCCTGGCCGTAGTGAATCCGAACGAGGCCAAGATCGTGACGCTCTTCGGCGTATACAAAGGCTCCATCAAGCAAGCCGGCTTGCGATGGGTGAACCCGCTGACCACACGCAAGAAGATCTCCCTGCGTGTGCGCAACTTTGAGACGGGCAAGATCAAGGTGAACGATCGCGATGGCAACCCCATCGAGATCGCGGCGGTAGTGGTGTGGAGGATAGTCGAGACGTTCGAAGCCGTTTTCAACGTTGACGACTACGAGCACTTCCTGCATGTGCAGAGCGAATCGGCTGTCCGCATCCTGGCGACCAGCTATCCATACGATGCGCATGAGGAGGGGCAGCTCTCGCTGCGGCTCTCAGCCGCGGAAGTGGCCGACCGGCTTCGTCACGAAATCCAGGAGCGCTTGTCGAAGGCGGGCATCGAAATCATCGAAGCGCGGATCAGCTACCTGGCATACTCGGCGGAAATCGCGGGCGCGATGTTGCGGCGCCAGCAGGCGACTGCGGTCATCGCGGCCCGCCAGAAGATCGTCGAAGGCGCCGTGGGCATGGTCGAGATGGCGCTCGACGAAATCAGCAGGAAGCATATTGTGGAACTTGACGACGAACGCAAGGCCGCCATGGTGAGCAACCTGCTCGTTGTCCTATGTAGCGACCGGGGCGTCGAGCCTGTGGTAAACGCCGGGTCGCTGTATCAATAGCCGGTCTGACGGGCGAGCATGGCGCAACGCAAGGCATTTCCACTCCGATTGGAGCCGGCGGTCTACGAAGCCCTCCAAAGATGGGCGAATGCGGAACTGCGCAGCCTGAATGCGCAAATCGATTATGTGTTGCGCCAGGCTCTCAAGGAAGCGGGCCGCCTTCCGGCGAAGGGAGCGGCAACTGGAGACGACGATGCTGTTTCGCCACAAAGTGTTCCGGAATGAAAACGTTCCGCCCTCGGCCGGCAACTGGCAGGCACCGCCGGAATTGCTGCGCGCCCCCCGGGAGGTTTGCTTGAGCCCTTGGGGCAAGGCTGCAGCAGCAGCGGCGGTGATTCTCGCGCTTGGCGCTATTGTCGGCGGCCCGTTGCTCTACGTTGCGGCCACCCGCGACCAGGCACGCAACCGGAAGTACGAGCAGGAGGGGATTGGGACGCAGGCTCGGGTTACGCGAAACACACTCAGAAGCGGCAAGAACGCTCGCCGGGTGATTGACTATGCGTATGCGGTCGACGGGCGCGAGTTCACAGGGCAGGCGTCGCTCCCGCAACGCCAAGCCAGGAATCTTACTCCGGGCTCGACGCTCGCGGTCTTATACCTCGGCAACCAGCCGCAAATGAGTTGGGTATCGGGCAACCTCAGCGGCGTGCCCATCTGGACAGCCGCGCTGTTCCCAGGTATGGCGGCGATCGGATGCTTTGTAATTGGCTTCAGCATCTCCAGGCAGCGGCGGTTGCTGTCGATAGGGCGAGTGGCGCAGGCCACGATTACCCACATTCGGCGCATCTACGCCCACAACCACAGGGGATACCGCGTCTCCTATGAGTTCAAAACACTGAGCGGGGCTCCCCGCGCCGGCAAATACGAATCACCCCGCCAGCCATACCCGGTCGGCTCAGTTTTGACGGTGGTCTACGATGCTGACGAACCGAAGCGTAGCGCGCCCTACCCGTTCTCGCTGGTCCGGGTGAGTCCGCGCTGATGCCTGGGCCTACTGGTCCCTGTGTCTCCGTCCCTCTCGCAGCATCTGATGCTCTGCCTCGACCATTGGGACGAGGGTTTGCTGGTCCACGGGGATCATGCCGCCAGCATCGATTATGGCGTGGCATCTCGCAAGTTCCTGCGTCGCCTTCTCCAAATCCCCCAAGTGCCGGCATGCACGCATCAGGATGACGTGACCCGTTAAGTCATCAGGATTGATGCGCGCAAGGAATTCACCAAAGGATTTGGGTAGCGTCCAATCCTCCAAGTCCTCGTCCAGCAATACTGAGCGAATCAGAGTCTTGTCCGCACAGACCCGTTCCAGCAACTCACTATCATCCAGTGGCATAGCAATCATCCGCACGGCTCGGAATCGACCGCGGAATCCGAGCCGCGCACGTCAGTAAGCGGTAGCTTTTCCGTGCTCTACTGCGCCTCTCCCTTCACCTTCGATCCCACAAACCCGTAGAACATAATGTACAGGTAGCAGATCGCCGGCAGGAAGAACGCCGTGTGCAGACCAATGCTGTCCGCCAGCGCGCCTTGCGCCACCGGAATGATCGCGCCGCCCACGATGGCCGCAATCATGATTCCCGAACCCTTGCCCGTCAGCCTGCCCAGTTTCGCAATTCCCAGCGTGAAGATGCTCGGGAACATGATGGAGTTGAACAGGCCGACCAGGATGATGCTCCACATGGCTACGTGCCCCGTAGTCATGATCGAGGTGGTCACCAGCAAGCACGCGACAATGGCCGCCACTCCTACCACCTTGCCCGTACCGACCTTTTGCAGCACGGCCGAGCCCACGAACCGGCCCACCATAGCTCCGCCCCAATACATCGAAACGTAGCGCGCCGCTGTTTGCGCGTTCAATCCACCGATATCGGGCTGCATGAAGTAGTTCACCAGGAAGCTGCCTATGGCAACTTCGGCGCCCACGTACACGAAAATGCCCACAGCCCCCAGCACCAGGTGGCTATGCTTCCAGACGCTGTCGCCCACGACGTGCGTATGGTGGCTCGGGTCTTCAATCTGCGTGAGCGTGGGGAACTTGAACTTGGCGATCAGCAGAGCCAACGCCCCCAGCAGGAGCGCTATTCCGATGTAGGGCAACTTCACCGAGGAGGCTTCGAGCAACCTGTGCGCCTGCAACTGGTCCACAGTCATCGCGCGCAGCGCCTCCGTCGTCGGGGCGGTTCGCCCGGAAAGGATCAGCGCCCCGCCGAACCACGGCCCTACCGTTGTTCCCAGCGAGTTCAACGCTTGAACCAGGTTCAAACGGCTGGAAGCTTTCTCCGGCGCGCCCAAAACGGCCACATACGGATTAGCCGAGACTTGCAGCAGCGTCATCCCCGAAGCCAAAATGTATAGCGCCGCAAGAAACAATCCATAAGACGGCAAGCTCGCGGCCGGAATGAATAACAGTGCGCCGCAGGCCATCACCCCAAGCCCGAGCACGATGGTCTTGTGATATCCGATCATGGAAATCACCTTCGCCGCCGGCATCGAGACCAGGAAATAGGCCGAAAAGAACGTGAACTGAATCAGCATGATCTGCGTGTAATTCAGCTCGAATATGGCCTTCAGATGAGGCACGAGGATATCGTTCAAAACCGTAACGAATCCCCACATGAAGAAAACGGTAGAAAGCACGACCAGGGCCGGGCCGTAGTTTCGACCGTTCCCCGCCTGCTGCTGCGTTGTGTTGTTCGTCGATGGAAGCGCCATGAACCCCTCAACTGAAACAAAATACGGCGGCCCCTGGGGGCCGCCGTTCCCGGCTTACCTGGCGGGAATCGTTACCTCCGCCTGCAACTTCATGTCCCGCGAAGATGCGCCCACAAACACCGTGCGCGCGCCCGCCGCGGTTTCCCAACGGTTATTCGCCGCGGACCAATACTGAAGCCGCCGCGGCTCCACGTGCAGCGCGACGCTTTTCGATTGGCCGGCGGGAATGCTTACGCGATCGAACTGCGCCAGCGCCCGCGTGGCGAATTGCGCGCCGGAGGGCGCACTCTTCGGGACCCCCAGATAGATCTGCGGCACTTCATCTCCGGCCGCCTTGCCCGTGTTCCGAACAGTGAAGCTCACGTCGAGCCCGCCATCCTTCGCCGGCACGGCCTTAAGGTCGGAATACTGGAAGGTCGTGTAAGAAAGCCCGTGGCCGAACGGAAACACGGGCGTCAGGTTCTGCTGGTCAAACCAGCGATAGCCCACGAAGATGCCTTCCGAATACGTAGTTCTTCCGTCCACGCCGGCGTTGGTGCGCTCCGGATGTTTGGTTGGGTCCTGCGCCGGCATCTGGCTCAGGCTCGCCGGCCATGTGATCGGCAGGTGCCCGGCCGGATTCGCCCGGCCGAGTAGGATGTTCGCCGTCGCCGGCCCGCCTTCGTCGCCGGGCCACCACATCTGCAGCACGGCCTTCACCTGGCCGAGCCATGGCATATCCACAGGTAGGCTGGTATTGAGCACGACGATCGTGTTGGGGTTGACGGCGGCCACGTCTTGGATCAGCTTATCCTGATTCGCGGGTAGATGGAAAATGTCGGGCCTGTCCCTGCCCCAGGCAAACACAACCGCCTTCCTGGATGCCTTGGCGGCCGCGATTGCCGCGTCGTAATTGGCCTTCTCCATTTGCGGAGTTACCCACGCGAGCCGCACCTGAGCCGGGAAGCCGAAAAGCTCGCCGGTGGCGGTGACGGTGATCTGATGCTGGCCGGCCTTGAGGTCCAGCCGGTTCCTGGAATTATTCAGGTGGTCCGCCGTGGGAACCACGTTCGCGGTGATGGGGTGCAGTCCCTTGAACCCGGGCGCCTTGTTCATCTGTTCGAGCGCCGAGGCGGGAACCGTGTTGCGGCTGGGCGCGCCAGAACTCACAACGGCCTCGCCGTCCAGTGTGACAGAGCCGGTGGCCCCGCGCGATTGAAATGCCAGCGTGTACGCCCCGTCGGTGGGCACGTTCAATGTTCCTGTCCAGGTCCACGAACTGCCCGCCGGCAGCGCGCGGCTGTTCGAACTGGTGAAGTTCACCTCCGCGTCGGTCTGCGTTTCCTTGGTTTGCGCGTTCGCGCGCAACAACCCGGGCTTCCCGCCATTTGAGAGGGCGGAAGCCGGAACCGGCACGCCGTCGAAATCGTTGGCCGCCGCGTACTTCACTTTCACGCCAGCGATCTTCTCCAAAGCCGGAACCGGACCCACCTGGTGATCGGGAAGGCCCATGGCCCGCTCGCCGGTTTGGCCTACCGACACCAGAACGGCGCCGGTCGGTCCGATGAAGGCCGTCGTCGCGAGATCGGCCTGGGTGAGAGGCAGCGCGTTGCCTTCGTTCTTAAGAAGCGTAGCCGCATCTTCGGCCGTCTTCTGCAGAACGGGGGCGTTGAAGGCGTTGTCTTCAGCCGTAACGTCGTGCTTCGGAGCCTTATCGAGCAGCCCGAACTTATCCATCTGGACCAGGATGCGGCCCACGGCCATCGAGATGGTCGCCTCTTTGACCTGGCCCGACCTCACGGCTTCGAGCATGCCGATGGCAGGGTCGCCACCGCGCCCGCCGCCACCGCCTCCGGCATTGCCGCGTCCGGCTGCCGCCGCAACTCGCTCTTCGGGCATTCCCACGGCAGCGCCCCTACCCGCCGCCGGCGCCTGAACGCCGCCCGGGTTCGCCGCTGCGGCGCCTCCGGGTCCGGCTGCCGGGGGCTGCACGCCACCCGGATTAGCCGCGGCAGCGCCTCCACCGCGCCCGGCCTGGGCAGCCACCGCGCCCAGATACGTGCCGCTGGGCATTTCGAGATCGAGCCCCTCATTGATGTTGAGCGTGCCGTGCGTGCCGCCCCAGTCCGAGGTATTGAAACCTTTGAACCCGTCTTCGCCGCGCAGAATCTTATTCTGGGTCTCGCCGCTTCCGCAGGCGTACGGGCCGTTGATCTTGTTATAGGAGCACATCATCGACGAGGCTCCGGCGGCGCTCCCATCGACAAATGGCGCAATGTAAATTTCCCGCAGCGTCTGCGGGTCGATAATCACATCGTTCGCGCCATCGTAGCCGACGAAGTGCTTCATCTGCGACATGATGCCTTCGCCCTGCGTGCCCGTGATCTGGGCCGCCGCGATCTGCCCCGCAAGAAGCGGATCTTCGCCGAAGGTATTGTGCCCGCGGCTGAAAGTGAAATCGCGGGCGATGTTGATAAATGGCTCAAGGACCACGTCCTGCCCCAGCGCTTTCGCGTCGCGGCCGATCACGATGCCGTTCTTCCTGGCGTCCTCACGGCTCCACGTGGCGGCCAGGCCCATGGTGGCCGTCATACCCGTGGACCAAACGCTCACCGAGATTCCGGGAGGTCCATCGGTAAATCGGAGAGAAGGGATTCCCAAGCGACTCAGCCCCGGCCACGTGCCCGCCTGCCCGAGGCCGCCCGGCGGCGTCTCCGTGCCTCCGTGGATCAGCATGATCTTCTCCTCAAGCGTCATCTGGCTGAGGAGCTTGTCTACCTTGGCGTTGCCGGTTACCACGGGCACGCCCGAGTTCTGCGCTTGCCCCACTAATAAGGTTGCCGCCACGCCTGCCAAAAGTACGGCGCAGGCCAGCGCTCGCGTGTTCTTCATCTGCTCTCTCCCCGAAGTTGCCCCGGTTCCTCTACTTCTTTTGAAACAGCAGCGGAACCAGTTCAGCAAGATTCTGGCGCCAAAGCGGCCAAACATGGCCGATCTCCGGCGTCTCCACACTCTGAAACGTGACGCCTTTCGACTTAAGCCAATTCCCAAAATCGCGATTGACGCCGATCAGACCGTCGGCGGTTCCACAGGCGATGTAGAGCAACCGGATTCTGCTGTTCGCCCTGGAATCGATACTGGGAAAGTTTCTGGCAATTACCTCTGCATCCAGCGATGGGCGCGCATTGGCCCCCCGCCCGCCCGCGGCCGCCGGCGCCGATGCCGCTCCGGAGTTCGCTCCGGGCCACATTACGTAAGCGCCGCTGAAGGAGGCGATCCAGGCAAACTTGTCCAGGTGATTCAGTCCGGCAAATGCCGCTTCCGCGCCACCCATTGAGAGGCCGGCGATTGCGCGGCCGGCCGGATCTCTAATAATGTTGTAGGCCGCTTCGACCCGCGGCATCACTTCCTCTAATAAGGTGCGCGTATAGTTGGGAATCGTTTCCTCGGCAACCGCCCGCGCCGGTCCGCCCGCATTGCCATAGCCCAAAGTGTTGACCATGACCATGGGCTGCGCCCGGCCCCCGGCAATGAGGTTGTCCAGGATGACGTTGGCGGCGCCTGTCCCGATCCAACTGGAAGCATCGTCTCCGAGGCCATGCAATAAATAGAGGACAGGATAAGGCTGCTTCCGCTTCGCGTCATACCCGGGCGGCAGGTACGTCCAGAAGTCACGATCGTCCCCGGCCACGGCGGAGTGGTACATGTGGCGCGTCACCGCGCCCCGCGCAATCCCTGGCGCCGGTTCCCAAACGACGTTGCCGGGCACGTGAAACTGGCTCTGGCCGGCGCTCCCGAAAGCTGTCTTGAATTGCGGGTTGGCTGGGTCGTTAAAGGTCGCCCCATCCACACTGAACGAGTATTGATAAATGTCGGGCTGGAGCGGGCCGGTCGTGGCGGTCCACAACCCTTCCATATCCCTGGCCATCTCTATGCGCTGCCCAAAGGACCCCGTCACCAAGACGCTCCGCGCGTTGGGAGCCCGCAGCCGGAACGTAACCCTTCCATCCGCCGAGATCTCTGGGGAACGGACCACGCCCGGTCTAATAGGTTGCGCCCAGCAGAGAGGAGCTAGCAAGCCTGCCACGAGCGCTCCGATCCGACGCGGGCCGAGACTCATAAGCCCAAGTGTATTCAAGAATACCCGCGCTGTCAGCCAAAACTTTGCACCGATATTTGTCCGCCAAGCCTTTCTGGCGCGGGGCGCCGGATCGGCTTCACCGGTAACAGGAGCGCCACGTATGAAGGGATTCGGCAAACACGTCGGCACACTGAGTTCCTGACTAAAACGGTCCACAAACACGGGCATTAAGATGATAGGGAGGCCCGGCCCGAATTGGTTTGCCCTATCCGTCAGACCGAAGCCCTTCATGCCCGGCATTACTATTGGCGTGACCAACAGGTCGGAGCGGTGCGACGCTGATGCGGCTGTTCCTGCTCCAGGCGCCGAGGCGGGTTCACAAGCTCGACACCGCGACTAGTACCGCACCTCAAGAACAGTCGACCTCGGAAGAGGGGAAAAGTGTTGGAATTTAGAACACCTCGGTCGGAAATCCCAGCACCGCACACAACTCATTGAAAACACGCTGCATCATGGCAATTCTCTACGCACTGCCGTGGTGTTTCACCACGGCCATCCAGAGGCCGAAAAATGGCACCCCGCTATCTGCATGGAACTACAACAGATAAAAAGGTAAAAAACAGCGCTTTTTGGCACTCCACGTGCCCTTAGAGGAGATCGAAAGGCGGTACAAGACAATGACAGTTCTACTAGTTCTCGCAACTTTCCTGACGTTCGTGGTCCTGGACTACATCCTGAATCGGCGCAAGGTGATGGCAACAGTGCCGGTCGAGCGGCCCGCAGTCGCCGCAAAATTGAGCGGAGATTATGTTGAAGGCTTCCATGCTCCCGCCCACCTCTCTTATCACTCCGGCCATAGCTGGCTGGTCAGGGAACGGCGCAACGTAGTGCGGTTCGGCGCGGATGAATTTGCCGCGGCTCTGGTTGGAAAGATCGAAAAGATAGAACTCCCCCGCCCCGGCCAATGGATACGGCAGGGACAGAAGGTCCTGGCATTCTACCGGAACGGCGAAAAGGCCGAAATGGTTTCCCCGACCGAAGGCGAAGTGATGGAAATCAACGCCGAGGTTCTCAACAACCCCGCGCTGCTCCGGCAGGACCCCTACGGCAAGGGCTGGTTGGTCTCCGTCCACGTTCCCGATGAAGAGAACACCGGACGCAACATGGTTCCTAAAGGCTTGATTCAAGAGTGGATGCGCGATGCGGCCCAACGCCTGTACGCACAGCAGCCCTCCCTGGCGGGCGCGGTAGCAGCCGATGGCGGACGTCCTGCGGAAGATCTGCTCAGCGGGCTCCCCGGAGCCGACTGGAAGGAAGTAACCGGCGAGTTCTTCCTCACAAAGTAGGCGCGCTGTAAGAATTTGCTACACATTCGACTCTGAAATTTGCTAAAAAGGGAGTTGAAGGTCCAGTATATGTCTAAAGCAATCCTGTACGACAGCACTCTTTGCATCGGCTGCAAGTCCTGTGAGGGCGCTTGCGCCGAGCGCTGGGGACTGCCGTACAACGACAAGATCGCGGCAGAGGAGAACATCTCCGCGCATAAGCTTACGACTGTAGAAACTCATGGGGATCGGTTCAGCCGAAGGCTTTGCATGAATTGCCAGCAGCCTGCCTGCGTTTCTGTGTGCCCTGTGGGCGCGTTGCAGAAGACTTCGCTGGGGCCCGTAACGTACGACCAGGAAAAATGTATGGGCTGCCGCTACTGTATGCAGGCTTGCCCGTTCCAGGTTCCGAGTTACGAATGGGAAGCGCGCCTGCCCCGGATGCGCAAATGCAACATGTGCTACGAGCGTCAGGTGGAGGGCAAGGTTACCGCGTGTTCGGAAGCCTGCCCCGTAGGAGCCACCAAGACCGGTAATCGCGATGAACTGATCGCCGAGGCTCAGCAGCGCATCAACGACAATCCCAGTCAGTACAATCCGAAGATTTACGGAATCAAGGAAGTCGGCGGCACGTCGGTTCTGTTCCTTTCCGCCGTTCCCTTCGCGCAGATCGGCTTGCGCACCAATGTCCCGCTGGAGCCGTTGCCGGATACAACCTGGCGAGTGCTCGAACTGCTGCCGGACGTGGTATCGACCGGCGCGGTCCTCTTGGGCGGCATCTGGTGGGTCAGCAACCGCAGGAGCGAGGTGGAGAAAGCGGAGGGCAAGCGTAAATGACGCTCAGGATGCCGAAACTCACTGTCTGGCGCGTAATCTTCGCGGCCATCATGCTCGCCGGCTTGTACGCCACGTACCTTCGCGTCTTTTACGGCTTGGGCGGATCGACGAACCTTAGCGACAAGTTCCCTTGGGGCCTCTGGATCGGCTTCGACGTAATGTGCGGCGTGGCTCTGGCCGCCGGCGGCTTCACGCTGGTGGCGATCGTCCACATCTTCAATATCCGGACGTACCATCCTGTGCTCCGGCCGGCCATCCTCACGGCTTTTCTGGGATACCAACTGGTAGTGGTCGGGCTGCTGTTCGACCTGGGGCGTCCCGACCGGTTGTGGCACCCGCTGGTGATGTGGAACCCGCACTCGGTGATGTTCGAAGTGGCCTGGTGCGTCACGCTCTACAGCATCGTGCTCTTCCTGGAATTTCTGCCGATGGTCTTCGAAAGATTCGGCTTCCACAGGCCGCTGGCTTGGATCCATAAGATTTCCGTACCGCTGATGATTCTGGGCGTACTGCTTTCCACGCTGCACCAGAGTTCGCTCGGCACATTGTTCTTGATCGTTCCGGAAAAAGAATACCCGCTCTGGTACACGCCGCTTCTGCCGCTGCTCTTCTACGTTTCCGCCATCGCCGTGGGTTTGGCCATGACCATCTTCGAATCGTGGCATAGCAGCCGCGCTTTCGGGCGGGCGCTTGAGTTGCCGCTCCTGGCGAGCCTCGGCCGCGTGCTGGCCGTGGTGATGTCGGTCTATCTCTGGATTCGCTTCCTCGACATGGCCCACCGCGGCGTATTCGGCCTCTTGAAAATTCCACGCATCGAGACGTGGCTGTTCTTCCTCGAAATCGGCCTGATGGTGGTGCCGACGATCCTGCTCTACCGGGCGAAGGTGCGGATGCGGCCGGGCGCTCTGTACTCCTGCGCCGTTATGGTGGTGTTCAGCTTCATCGCCAACCGTTTGAATGTGGGAATCACCGGCCTCGAAGCCGGGTCGGGCGTTCACTATATCCCAAAGTGGAGCGAAGCGGCCGTTACGCTGGCCATCGTGGCCGCGGGCTTCGCCATCTTCCGGGTGTTCGCCCACTACTTCCCCGTTTTCGAAGCGCACTCGCATGAGAGCTCTCACGAGACGGCGGATTCAAAGGAGGAAGACCCAGTCGCCGTCGGATGATTTCCCCCTCGAAATTCAGGCTGGGTTTGGCCGCCAAGCTCGCGATCTGCGTGGTCGCAAGCACAGCGGCCTTTTTCGCATTGTTCGGGTACATCACGGTGCGCATACAGCGCGATTATGCCTGGAACGAGATGGTCCAGGCAGGCGACCGCGTTACCGACGTGATTCTGCGCAGCGCGCGTTTCCAGATGATGCGGAACGACCGCGACAGCCTGTACCACCTGATTCAGGACCTCGGCGCCGAGCCCAACATGCGCCGCATCCGCATCTTCAATAAAGACGGGCGTATCACGCTTTCCACCGACGAGCGCGAACTGGGTAAGGTGGTGGACAAGAACGCCGAGCAGTGCGTGCTGTGCCATTCGGGCTCGCAACCCCTGGAAGACATTGAGCGGAGCCGGAGGGCTCGCGAGTTCACCGAAAACGGGGTGCACACGCTGGGCGTGATGCGCCCCATCTACAATTCGCCGGATTGCTCTAGCGCTTCCTGCCATGTGCATCAGGCGAGTCAGCGCGTGCTGGGCGTAATCGACGCGCACGTCTCGCTTTCGGCGGTGGACCGGCAGATACAGGAGCAGCAGCGGACCCTCACCTGGTTTCTCCTCGGCGCCCTGGCCTTCGGATGCGTGATCGCGGTATTGTTCATCTGGTTTGTAATCTACCGGCCCGTGAAAGCCCTGATCGACGGCACCCACCGCGTGGCCGGCGGCGATCTGGATTACCGGCTCCCGGTAACGTCCGAAGACGAACTCGGCGATCTGGCCGCTTCATTCAATCGCATGACCGGAGAGGTGGCCGGCGTACAGTCCAAGATCGAAGAGCAAGTGCGCCGCAAGACGGCCGAACTTGAGCGGGTACACAAGACGCTGCTCGCCTCGGAAAAGCTCGCCTCCATCGGCAAGCTCGCCGCTACGGTAGCGCACGAGATCAACAACCCCCTGTTCGGCATTCTGACCTATGCCCGGCTGCTCCTCCGCGGAATCATGAAGCTCGATATTCCGGAGCGCGACGAATTCGCCGAGCAACTGCGCACCATCGAGCGCGAGAGCAAGCGCTGCGGCGATCTCGTCAAGAACCTGCTCACCTTTTCGCGGCAGGCGCCAAGCCGCCGCGAGCCCGCCGATCTGAATACCATCGTGGGCCGCGCCACGCTGCTCATCAAGCACAAGCTCGATATGCAGAGCATCGGCTTTACGGAAAACCTTTCGCCCACGCTGCCGTCCGTCTATTGCGACGCCAACCAGATTCAGCAGATAGTTCTGGTTCTGATGGTGAACGCCTCCGAGGCCATGCCCAAGGGCGGCGAACTAGGCGTCTCCACGGAGTTCGACCCCGCCGCGGGGCAGTGCCTCGTGCGCGTTAAGGATACGGGCTGCGGCATTCCGGACGATGTTCTGCCGCACATTTTCGATCCGTTCTTCACAACGAAGGAAGACCCGAACCGCACCGGCCTGGGCTTGGCCGTGGCGCACAGCATTATTGAGCAGCACGGCGGCGAGATTACCGTAAACTCAACGCCCGGCAAAGGGACCGAGTTCATCGTGGCGCTGCCGGCGGCCGCGGGTCAACCCGCGTTGGCGAAGGAACGCGCGGAGGCCGGCGGGGCGACGCCAGCCTCTGCCGGTGACAGGCATTAACTGGGAGGAACTATGGCTACAGCAACCGAATCCGCGACGATCGGCAGGACCAAAGGCAAGATCCTGATCGTAGACGACGAACTCGTGGTGCGCGATTCCCTGGGTAAGTGGTTTACGAGCGAGGGTTACACCGCCCGCCCGGTGGCCAGCGCGCGGGAAGCGCTCGAAGTCATCCAGCAACTGGAGTTCGACATTGCCCTCATCGATATCAAGATGCCGGGCATGGACGGCATCGAGTTGCAGGCCCGGTTGCGCGAGGCCGATCCCGATCTTACGGTGATCATCATGACGGGCTACGCGTCGGTCGAAACCGCGGTTCAGGCGCTGAAGCACGGCGCGTACGACTACATCACCAAGCCGGTAGACCCCGACGAGCTGTCGCACATGGTGGCCAACGCGCTCGAACACAAGCGCGCGCGGCGCGAGGTGGTTCGCCTGCGGGAGAACCTGCAGGAAGTCTTCCCCAGCACCGAACTGATCGGCAAGAGCGCCTCCATGAAGAAGGTGATGGAGCTGATCGAAATGGTGGCCCCCACCGAAGCCACGGTCCTGATCACGGGCGAAAGCGGCACCGGAAAGGAAGTGGTAGCGCGCGCCATTCACGCCGCGGGCCCGCGGCGCTACATGCCCATGGTCACCATCCACTGCGGCGCGCTCACCGAAACCCTGCTCGAAAGCGAACTGTTCGGCCACGAGAAAGGCTCGTTCACCGGCGCCCAATACCGCAAGAAGGGCAAGTTCGAAGTGGCCGACGGCGGCACCGTCTTCCTCGATGAAATCAGCGATATCAGCCTGAAGACGCAGACGGACCTGTTGCGCGTGCTGCAGGAAAAGGAAATCGTGCGCGTCGGCGGCAATCAGCAGCTCAAGGTGGATTTCCGCTGCATCGCCGCCACTAACAAGAGCCTCGAATCGCTGGTGAAGGCGGGAAGTTTCCGCCCCGATCTTTACTACCGCCTCCACGTCTTCTGCATCGAGCTGCCGCCGCTGCGCGACCGCCGCGATGACATCCCCTTGCTGGTGAATCATTTCCTGAACAAGTTCTGCAACGCCACCAGCCGGCCTGTCCCGCAGATTTCTACGGAAGCCATGGACCTATTGCTGCGCCATGACTGGCCGGGCAATGTGCGCGAGCTGGAAAACGCCGTTGAGCGCGCGCTGGTGGTGGGCCGCGGTTCCGAAATCCGGCCCGCCGATTTCTCCTTCCAATTCCAGGCGGAAGAGCCGAGAGCCGGAAAATCGCTCGAGGACGTGGAGCGCGCGCATATCGAGCGCATCCTCCGCGAGACGCAGCACAATCTCTCGCGCGCCGCGCGCATTCTGGATATCGACCGGACAACGCTTTATAACAAGCTGCGTCGTTACGGGCTGCGGTGAAACCGATTCACCTTATCCCCCTCGCGGATGGCGAGGGCTCCGGTACAGGTTCGGGCATGGACCCCGGCCTGACGCTGCTGGAGCACCTGGCGGCGGCGCTGGCGCGCATTTTTCGCATGCCGTGCCAGATAAGGCCCGAGGTGATGGATATCGCATTCGCACGGGATGAAGGCCGCAAGCAGTGCCATTCGACCGCGATTCTGCAACGACTGGAGCGCAACGCGAACCCGGACGTGCGCGTTCTGGGGGTCACGGCCGTGGATTTGTACGTCCCTGTGCTGACGTTTGTCTTCGGCGAGGCGCAACTCGAAGGCAACTGCGCCGTGGTGTCTACTGCCCGATTGAAGGACGAGCATTACGGGTTGCCGCCCAGGGAAGACGTGTTGAGAGAGCGCCTGATCAAAGAGGCGGCCCACGAATTGGGTCACACGTTCGGGCTGAGGCATTGTCCCGATTGGCGCTGCGTGATGGCATCGAGCTACGGCGTGGAGATCCTGGACGTGAAGGGTTCGGACTTCTGCTCCGCCTGCAAGAGGCCGATCGCCGAAAACGCATACTGGTAGGGCCGCCCAAGAGGATTCCATTACCGCACAAGACATCACCGACCTTCGATCCGCCCTGGCCTTCCTGCACACCAGCGGCGCGGCCGTTGCCGTACTCCAGGCGCCGGTGGACGCCCGCATCGAACTCATCGCCTCCTATGCGCATCTCCACCCCGCCCCCGTCGCGATTTTCGAACGCGTGGCAGGCTTCGGAATGCCGGTGGCCGCCGGCGTCTTCGCCAGCCGGGATCGCGTGGCTCTGCTGCTCGGCAGCCGCCCGGATCGCCTGCCCTTCGATTTTCTAGACGCGCTGGCGCGGCCCGTGCCGCCGGTTATGACGGATTCCGCGCCGTGCCAGGAAGTCATCCTACGGCCCGCTTTCGATCTGCGGCGCCTGCTGCCCGCCCCGACCTACACGCCGCAGGATGCCGGGCCGTTCATTACCGCGGGCTTGGTCCGCGCGCACGATCCCGAAACGGGCGAGGCCAACGTCGCGATTCATCGCCTGTGCCTGCACGGGCCGGACACGCTGAGCATCTACTTCGCGCCGGGCCGGCGCATCGGCCGTTTCCACGAGAAAGCCGAACGCATGGGCCGCGCGCTGCCGGTTTCGGTAAGCATCGGCCTGGACCCAGCCGTGTATCTGGGCGCGTGCGCCGGGCCTGCGGGCGCTCCGCCATCCGAAGATGAACTGGCCTACGGCGGCGCGCTGCGCGGCCGGCCTATCAAGCTTGCGCGCTGCCTCACGGTGGATGCCGAGGCCATCGCGCACGCTGAAATCGTCATCGAAGGCGAAATACTCCCCGGCATCCGCGTGCGCGAAGACGCCCCCAGCGGCACGGGCTACTCCATGCCCGAGTTCCACGGGTACATGGGCGTTGCCGAAGCCGAGGCGCCGGTTCTAAGGGCAACCGCGGTTACGCACCGCCGCGACCCGATCTTCCAGACGATGGCGAGCCGCCTGGAGCGCGCCACCCTGATCGGCATTCCTACCGAAGCGGGAATCGTGAGACTAGCGGAGAAGGCCGCGCCCGGAGCCCTCCGCACGGTTCACGCGCACCCTTCCGGCGGAGGCAGCTATATGGCCGTCATCCAGTTCGCTGCCGGCGCCGCCCCTGACGCCCGCCGCGCCGTCGGCACGGCAGCATTGGACGCCTTCCGCGAGTTGCGGCTGGCGGTTCTGGTGGACGAGGACGTGAATCCGTTCGACAGCGACGACGTTCTCTGGGCGATTGCGACGCGCTTCCAGGGCGAAACCGGCGCCATCATCCGCCCCGGCCCGGAGCTGCGTTTCCTGGGTCCGTCGTCAAAGACGCTCCTCGATTGCTGCGTGGGTTCCGGGGACCGCGCCAAATTCAGACGTAGCTAACAACCGTCCTGACGACGGCTTGGTATGGGCTTTCGGCGCTGTCTTTAGCCCCTTGCGGGGCTATCCCTCTGATACCGGGTTCCCAAACGGCTTGCGCCGTGGGCTACTGTCTTGCGCCCTTACGGGCTGGGTCGCCAGCTCAACGGCGCTGAGCATTAGGTGACGGAACGAAGCCATTCTGCACTGGCAAATCGAAGCCGCTAATGGCGGATTGTTCACGCCGTGAATTGATATGGATGGGATTAGAAACGAACCCATTTCGCTTCGGCCCAGCTGAGTCGTCATAAAGTCACCTCCGACATACCCGGATTTTCCACATGGCCGGAGCGAAATCCGCGATGACCGACTGGCCCCCCTGGAAATGGAAATCGGTAATTTGCGGAACGAAAACCTGCACGCCTCTTCGAGGCGGGCCGGACCAGAGGGTCCGGCGCAGACGAGGGCGTCTGCCCCACAAAAACGGCGGAACGAAGCCATTTTGTCCCGTTCCGGCGCAGTTGGACGTGACTGATTTCCGCAAGAACCCAATCCCTCACCACGCCGCATATCGCCCTGAGCACAGTGTAGCGCGCGAGCGATGGGGAGCGAGCGCTATGTAATTGATTTATAAGGGCGGGATACGGCGTGATCGTGCCAGACCGCGCAGTTGGCCAGCGGCACAGCCCCGGGCGGTCCGGTGTGACCGGACATCTTCGGGTTGCGGTCGGCGCTTCGCGCTCAATGGAGAAGGTCACATATTCGCCGAGCAGTACACAAATAAGAATGAACCAACACGACGGCCCTAAGAAGCTGCCCCTTTTGACGGCTGAACAACTGCACAGGATGGTCCATGGGGCGCCCCAGAGAACTAACAGGGGAACGCCGCGCTAGGAGTTTGAGAAGCTGTTCCGGCGGACAACCGGGACTGGCACCGCGTAGGGGCGGCATCTGGAGCGTCCCCCACTGTGATGCAGCGCGAGTGTGCCGCCCAGGGTACGGCTGGCTTCGCCCTGTAATCAAGCGGTGACGAAACCGCGGTTCCGGATGAGCACCCCCCGGAGCCGCCGGGCCATTCCCGTAGTTTCCCAAAACTCCGTTTTTACAGTCCTGTGGCCCAGTTTTTGAGTAGCGCGTGCCTCGACCAGAGACGCACTTCCACGGGATGGGGCGCAAATCAGGCAATTAGATCCGCATAATTAGAAAAGCCGAGGCGTGAGGCGAAAACGTCGTGACCCGTTTCTGTGGCGGAGTTTTGCGATGGTACGGACAGTAAGCCCAGCGGTGCCGCGGGCCGTCATCTGGCCGCCATTTTGGGGCTGACTTCTGAGACGCTGGGAAACTTGCTCTTGGGCTCGCCGGTTTTGTAACACAAGAATGATCGCAGCATATTAAGCAGTCAAACGTACGCGGATTTCTGACCATTTCTTGCCGGACAAGATGCGAGCGAGAGCTTCGGCCCCATCCGCACCAAGATGGCCAATGTCCCAATACTGCTTACTGTTATACATCCCTCCACGGCTGTCCTTCTGGCAATCTGTCGCGTAGAGCGGCCCTAGCAAGAAGATGCGTGTAGGGAAATTCGCGGGTCGAAGGTTTTGGAGTTTCGTCTCTGCGCGCTTCTTCAGATCGTCTTTGGAGCCGCGCACATTCTGCCACTTTACACTCGCATTGCCCGCCGCTTCGACATCAACGACTGCCTCAATGAGCGCCACTTGCTCTATCTGCTTGTTCCTATACATGCCGAAGTACTTGCAGCGGTAGTGGTTGTAGGCTCCGCCGACGGCAGGGCATAGATAGGCACCCCCGACCAGCACGTCGTCTGGAATACCCGCGCAATTGACTACATCAAGCCACCGCTCCCATTGGGGCAACAGGTTTTGCTCGTCAAGGTAGGCTCTGAACTCGGCGACAGCATCGGCTAGATTCTTGGGCAGGTGCGGGCGCTGCAATGCGTCGACAAACTCTTCGAACGAAACAGCCTCAAATGCTATCGATGCCTTATATTGATCGGCGCACAGTTGGCGGATATGCTCAAATCGCTCCAACTCGATGGTCTCGAAGTTAGCTAGAGCTATCAGAGCTTTGAGGCCTGGATTCTCTTTGTCAAGGCTGGTCAAGTGGCACTCGAGCTGTTGATCGCTGAACCAGTCCCAGTTCTTTGTTTCGATGTAGATGGTGAACGCAGGCTGAAGAATGAGCCCGTCCGGAACGCTCGTGTCTTTGTGTTCCTGCTGGCGGAACCTCACGCCAATGCGTTCGCCCAAATCCTCGCCGATCAACGTGCTCATCACTTCGGCGAGAAACTTGGGATTCTCTTCGTAGAGCATCTTCAAGAGCAATAGACAGTAATTCGTAGTGCGATTTTCACGCTGGGAGTAGCCGGAAAACAGACTGATGGGCTTACTCATTTTGTCGTCCCTTCTTGCGGCGGATCGAGATTTCGCGCCAATCAATGATTACAGGTTTTAGTGAAGGCTCGCAATCGGGACCCAATCAGGCTGCGCTTGATGGGAGCGGCTTCAGCCACCTGGACTCGTAACTCCCGACGCGTAGGAATGTGGCCCGACGGCCGCTCCGACCGGATCGGCTACCCAGAAGTTATCCACACGGTCAGGTGGGGTTAGGGGAAAGAGCCCAAGAACCGGGACTGACGGGACTGGAGGATGTCGGGCCGGGCACTCATCGGCGCCCGGCCCGCTGCGCTATTTCTTTCGCGCTACGATCACGCTGGCAGGTCCGGGGACTTCGGCCAGACGCGCGTCTTCAAAGCCTGTCTCGTGAAGCCAGGTGGCGATCTGCGGGAATGAGAACGCATCGCCCTCCTCGGTTGCCACCAGCATGTTCACGGCGAACGTCAGGCCCATGGGCGGCCCGGAACGGTCTTCGCTTACCAGGAACTCCGCGATGGCGATTCTGCCTCCGCGCTCGAGTGCAGAGTGGGTCTTCTTCAGGAGCGAGCGGCTGAGTTTCTCGCCCTGGCTGTGCAAGATGTGGCCCAGCAGAGCGACGTCGTAGCCCTTGCCGAAATCGGCTTGTTCCAAATCGCCGGCGATGTATGAGAACCGGTCCGCGAGTCCGTTCCGCTCCGCCACTTTGCGCGTTACGTTCAGGACCTGCGCCCAATCGACAGCGATGACCTTCAGGTCCGGGAACTTTTGCGCCAGCGCGATGCCCCACACGCCGGAGCCCGCCGCCAGATCGAGCGCCTTGCGCGGCGCGACGCCTTCGCGCACCAGCGAATCGGCGAGCGCCGATGCCGCGGGATAGTTCATGGGAAAGAGGCCTTCGACGAAGTGCTCGAAGAACGCGGTCCCCGAGGTTTCATCATTCACAGGTTGCATCGGGCGGCCCACGCGAACCACTTCCGCCAGATTCGCCCACTTCGGGAAGAGATCCGAAGTGAAATGCTTCACGAGTTCGCCCATGTAGCCGGGCCGGCCCTTCACAAGAAACGCTGCCGCGTCCGACGCAAGGCCGTACTTGCCGCCTGAGCCCCTGGTCAGAAGGCCGTGACCGGCCAGAGCCTCCATCACAGCCCGCAGACCGCGCACCGACGCGCCCGTTGCATGGGCTGTTTCTTCAATCGTCTTCGGCGCCGAATCGAGCGCGTCGAAAACGCCGTTCCGGATGGCGGCATCCATCATCAACGTGGCCGTGAAGCCCCAACCCATTTGGGTGATGCGTTCCGGAGTAACCGCGGATTGACCTATCGCTCCCATGTATTCCCCTCCCTGTGAGTTCGTCCGACGATTATGTCATGAAGAGCGAGGCGGGAAGGCCTCCGCAGGGGATGGCCGGGTGCGGATTGACACAGTTGGCGCTACCGGGCGGGGGCTTTGCGTACGAGGGCTTTGTCGAAAGAGGCCAGGGCGATTTTGGGCGGCGATAAACGGGGAGGAGCGGCCGCTTTCTTTCGCCCCTGAACGGGGCTGACTCTCGCGTAACCGTTCCCCGGGCTTACGCCCCGGGGCTATTATCTGGCGCCCCTGAAAGGGGTTTTTGGAAGGGTCCGCTGCTCAGGATGTGGACTGGCGCCTGTTTTCGGGACGACGCCGAGGTCCTGTCGCAGAAATTCCCGTAAGAATCCGCCTCCAATGTGGGGCGGCCGATCCTGGCCGCAGCCGCCTTTCAGACGGCTGGAGCTGCTGGAGAGCAGCTCCGCAGGCAAGATTGCCTGCCCCACTTTTTTCGCGAACTTGGGAGACAGGTGGCATAGGGGCAAGCAGAATAACGATCATGCGTATCGCGTTGCGTGGCGGGCTATTCAGCCTAATGCCATTTGGTTTTTGCCAGTCTCCTGTAAGTTGCTGGTTGTATGTGGCGCACGCTTCAGAGACCGCTGAAGAATGAGCAAAGAATGTTGGCCGCCGATTAACGCAAATCAACGCGGATTGAGGGAATGCGGCTTATCGGCGTTGAGCTGCGTTGATTTGTGGCCATTGGACCTTTTCAGCAGTCTCTTTGGAGTGCCGTCGTGAGCCTCAGGCCACGGTTAGCCCGGACGGCGAGCTAAAGCTCGCCGCTGCACGCTGAAGCGTGCGCCACAAGAACATGAGGCGGTTGTTTGGTTCTGATAGCGGAAAACTTAGTGGCATGGGGGCAGGATTGCCTGTCCCAAAAGCATCGGGATTTACGGCCCCAGATGGTAGCCGGCCCCTAGGGTGCCGGCGCCCTCACGCAAGCGGGCGCGCACCAGTTCCGCGACCTGGCGGATGGCGCCGAGATCGTGCATCGCCCACTCGTAAAGCATCTGCGAGAGCGTGATTTCACCAGCGGCTTTGTGAACGCCTACGAAATCGCCTACCGATGCGGGCAACTCCCGAAGGAACCCGACATTGGTGTCGCGCTGCTCCTCGAAGTGGTAGAAGTCCTCTTCGGCATCGGCGGCCCCACACTCATCGGATACCTTCTGCGCGTCGTCCGGCCCGAACTCGGGCCGCGGTTCGTGCAAGAAGCGGTCCAGGCGCTCGCGATAGAAGTGGCCCTCCGTCCATGAGAGGCGCGTGAGCACCTCGGCGATAGAGTATTGGCCCAGGGCCGGCCTCCAATAAGCATCATCTTCCGACAGCCCGCTCATCAGCGCGCGAAGGATTGTAGGCGTCGAACTCAGCAGTTCCAGGCAGGGGAGCGTTTTCTGTTCCATTGATTTCATCCAACGATGTTTTCGCCGCCGTCCACGTGGATCACGTTGCCCGTCATCCAATAGGTGGCCGGGTGGCATAAAGCGGCTACGGTGCGCGCCACGTCTTCAGGGGTAGTAAGGCGCTTGTTCGGGTTGCGCTTGCGCGCGGACTCCATCAGTTTCTCATGCCCCGGGATCAGACGCAGAGCGGGCGTATCGGTGACGCCGGCCAGAATGGCGTTGGCCGTGATGCCCAGCGGCGCAAGTTCGAGCGCAAGCTGCCGGATATGCGCCTCGATGATCGCCTTGGCCGCACTGATGGGGCCGTAGTTCGGGATCGCCCGCGTGGCGCCGCTGCTGGTCATGGCGAAGATGCGGCCGCCACCGTCGAAGAGCCCCGCGCGCAGGCACTCCTGAACCCAGTAGACCAGCGAGTTGCCCATGGTGTCGCACGTGATCTCAAGCTGTTTGCGAGTGATGGTGTCCTCGGCGCCGGCCAGAGGCTTCATGGCGCCGAACGCCAGCGAATGCACCAGGACGCGCACCGTGGCCGGAGGTTCCTTCAGGCGCGCCTGCATCTGCTCGATGGTCTCGCGGCGCATATCGTCGTCCGACGCGTTGCAGTTGAAGAACTGGCACTCGCGGCCAAGATCGCGGATCTTCTGCTGGAGCGCTTCCACGTGGGGCAACCGGGCGCGGCGGTCCAGATGGACGCCAAAGATGTTCATGCCGGTGCGCGCCAGCTCGAGCGCGATGGCTTCCCCGAAACCGCTGCTTGCGCCGAGCACCAGCGCCCAAGGTTGCTTACTCATGTGGCCGTGACTTCGATTTCCCTTTCCTCATCGGAGACGGTGCGGATGCGTATTTCGTAACGCTCGGGCGGCATCAGTTGCGGGAACCGCTCGCCCCATTCGATCAAAACCAGGGCGTCGCGGTCAAACAACTCTTCCAGGCCAAGGCTGGCGACCTCGCGCTCCTCGTCGAGCCGGTAGAGATCCACATGATACACCAGCCCCCCGCCGTACTCGTGAATGAGAGTGAACGTGGGGCTGGAGACGTCTTCGGGCGGGGCGGCTCCCCTGCCGCTCACGATGCCCTTGGCGAGCGTGGTCTTGCCGGCGCCCAGATTGCCGATGAGCAGCGCTACGCCGCGCGAGGGCAATTCCCGTGCGAGCCGCTCACCGAGGGCGATGGTTTCCTCTTCACTCGCCGTCCGGTACTTCGGCACACTCCTCCATGGCGTCGGGAAGGTACTCCAGCGCGTCGCCCGCAATCAGGCACTTCTCCCCCAGCGCGCGCGCGCCGATCTCGCCGGCGAGGCCGTGCAGATAAACCGCCGCCGCTACGGCGCGGTCCGGGTCGCCGGGGAACTGCGCCAGAAATCCGGCGATCATTCCCGTGAGCACATCCCCGCTGCCGCCCGTTCCGAGCGCGGGCGTGCCGGTGGGGTTGATCCACACCCTGCCGTCCGGGAAGGCGATGACGGTGCGCTGCCCTTTGAGTACGAGCGTAACGCCGCGCTCCATGGCGAAGGCGCGCGCCGCGCCCACGCGATCGCGTTGGATCTCCTGAGTGGACTTGCCCGTCAATCGCGCCATTTCGCCCGGGTGCGGGGTCAGAACACGGGTGCGGCCGCGGCCTCGGACGTCACCGACCAACGCATCCGCATCGAGGATGATGGGCTGATCGAGTTCCGCCGTGACGCATTCGACAAGCTTGGCGATATCGGGATGCCGGCCCAGCCCTGGGCCCATCGCCAGCACGGTCTTGCCCGCCGCAAGTTCGACGATGGCGCGCGCCGCCGAAGCTGCGATACCGCCAGTTTCGTTCTCGGGTAGCGGCTCGGTCATGAGTTCGGCAGCGCAAGAGGCAATCGCTGCGAGAGCGCCCTCGGCTGAGGCGACGGTCACCAGCCCAGCGCCCGCGCGCAGCGCACCGAGCCCGGTCAGCGCCGCGGCTCCTGTTTTGCCGCGCGAACCCGCAATCGCGAGCACGTGCCCGAAGGTTCCTTTGTGCCCGCCGGGAGGGCGAGGCGCCAGCAAGCCCTGGAACATCGCGGGCTCCACAAGCGAAAGCCGGATGGAATCATCCTGTTCGCACCACTCGGGCGGCATGCCGATGGGGTACACCGCGAGCTCGCCCACGGCATCGCAATTCGGCGGGAGCGCGTGGCAGACTTTCGGGGCCGTGAAGGTGACGGTGCAGTTGGCGCGCGCGGTTTCGCCGACCGGCTCGCCCGAATCGCTGGGCATTCCGGAAGGGATATCCACGGCCACCACATCGGCCAGCGGAAAGCTGGTGTTGATCTGGCGGATCGCTTGCAGCATGCGTCCCCCCGCGGGGCCGCTGATGCCGGTTCCGAGCAGCGCATCGACCACCAGGGTGGCGGTGTGAGCCTCGGGGGGAATCTCACCGAGGACCGGGCAGCCGCAGATCTGAAGCATACGGTAGTTTGCCGCCGCCTCACCCTTCAGATCTTCCGGAGCGGCCAGCAGGACGACCCACAGCGCGGCCGGATGAATTCGCGTATGAAGTTGGCGCGCGACCACAAGGCCGTCGCCGCCGTTATTCCCTTTGCCGCAGATTACGGCGATGCGATGAGCGGAGAGCGGCTGATAGCGCTTCGCGAGATGCTCCACCACCCGGTGACCGGCGTTTTCCATCAGCGCCACGCCGGGAAAACCGGCTTCGATGGTGCGCTGGTCTACCGCGCGCATCTGGCTCGCGGTCAGGACTTTCATACGCGCCGCGCCAACACCATGGTCATATCATCCTGCAGTTCCGAAGAGCCGGTCCACTGGGTCACCGCTTCCATGGTTTTAGCGATGATCTCCTGGGAATCCGCACGCGTGTTTCTCAGAATCAGGTCCTTCAGGCGGTTCTCCCCGAACATCTCTCCGTACGAATTCTCCGGTTCCACGATACCGTCGGTGTACCCCACCAGGATGTCGCCGGGTTCCAGGATGACGATTCGCTGTTCGTATTTCGCGAAGGGAAAAGCGCCGACCACGGTACCCGTGGGCTGCATGTCCGTGACCACGCCGTCGCGCACCAGCAGGGGCGGCAAGTGGCCCGCGTTGGTATAGGTGAGAGTGCTGTTGGCCTCGTCGTACAGCGCGAAATAGAAGGTGGCGTATTTTTCCGGCGCGGTGTTCGCGTAAAGCTGCCGGTTCAGTTGAGACACCAGGCCGGCCGCCGAGAGATGCGGCGATAGATTGGCCGTGTTCAACTGCGTGCGCATGGTGGATTGGATGGTGGCCATCAGGAGCGCAGCCGAAATTCCCTTCCCCGCTACGTCGCCGATGGCGAAGGCCAACTCCGATCCGGAGAGCGTCATGAAGTCGTAGTAATCGCCCGAGACCATCCGCGCCGGCTTGCACATGCCGTACAATCGGAGCGTCTTGGCCGACGGCGTGTCGCGCGGGAAGAGCTGGTTCTGAACCTCGCGCGCGATTTCGAGCTCCGATTGCAGGCGCTCCTTCTCCTGGGCGACGACGATCAGCCGCCCCAAGTTTGCCGTCATCACGTTGAACGACGCGCTGAGTTCCGCAAGCTGGTCGTTCCCTTTGACGGGAATCCGGTAGGAGAAATCGGCTTCCTTGATGCGTCGGGTGCCTTCATACAGCTCGTGCACGGCGCCAGTCATAGTGCGCGTGATTTTCACGCCGGCCCAAAGCGAAGCCGCCTCGACGAACACGAATAGCCCTACCACGGCAAGGAAAAAGGCCCTCGCCAGATCGCTCAATTGCAGCTTCTGGCCGGCCTTCTGCTCGAAGATGATGCCCAGCACCGCCGAGATCCGCGCGTTCACCACCAGCATCGCTTCGCTGTGGTCGTTCGGCGAACTCCAGGACGAAATCTGCAACGGAAAGAAGCTGCTCACCATTACGTCCAGCGCGTTCGCCTTGGGGGGAGTTTTGGCGTCCCGCGCTTCGGGCACGAGATCGGAGATGCTGACGTTGCTGAGGCGCGGCTCGAGTTGCGAGAGCATTTCGCTGGTCACCGGCCAGCGCATGGTGACCTCTCGGATATCGGTTCCGGCGCCCATCACGTGGGCCCATATGTACAGCTTGTTCGGATTCTTGTCGTCGCGAATCAACCCATTGGCGCGGCCCCATTCGGGCGGCGGCGGCGCTAAGGCCGAATCGGCTGGGAACTTCCGCACCTCTCGCCCGCCGAGCAGGATTTCGGAGTTCGGGAAGCGGCTCTGAATGAGAGGCACGAGCCTGGTGATCATGCTCTCGATATCGGCCTGCGTGGGGACCGGGGGCGGCGTGTTGGTCTGGGCGCCCCCCTGCCCGCGGCCGGAAGGCGCTTTGGGAGCGCCCGCGCCGGGAGTGCGCGGGGCGCCGCGGAACCGGCCTAGGTCGCTTCCGCCTCCGCCACCGCCTCGGCCCGGATCTCCGCCCCGTCCGCCACCAGTTCCGGTGCGAGCCAGCGTCTCGGTCTCTCGCAGGAGGCGGCCTTCGATGTTGGCCAGTTCTGTCCGGACGAAATACACGGCCACCTGTCCCACAAAAACGTAACAGGCCAGGGCCGCCAAGGTAACGATGAGAACAATTGGAACAACCGCTATGAAGACGTAGGCCGCGATCAGCCTGTTCCGCAGGCGCCACATGGCCTTGGCCATTACGACCTTGCCGAACTTGTACAGGCTGATGCCGGCGCAGATCACCGCCGTGGCGGAGGCAATCGCCAAGACCGTCGGAAACATGCCCAGCGCCTTCAGCAGCAGATAGAGAAGGAGCGAAACAGCAAAGAGCTTCTCCGCGCGCCCCAGCCGGCGCCCAAGCTCCAACAAGCCTTTTCGCATAGCTCCAGACTAGCGTAACCCGTTGCTAAATGGGAGCGAAAAACGGAGCCGGACCTCCGTTACGGGAGCCTTTTCCGCGCGTATTAGGGGCCTCGGCCCCCGCAGGGGCGGCGGGATGCCGCAGGCAACCGGATGTTTCGGCAACCGGGAACCTTACGGGCGGCCCATGCCGGAATTGCCGCGGCCGGGGCGTTTCTTGGGTTTCACCGCCGACTCCGCTGCCTCTCCGTCTTGCAGGTTGTGTACGAACTCCAGGATGTCGAAAGTCTGAGTCTCGCGGCCGGGGTAGAAGCTGTTCACCGCGTCCTGCTCAGTCTTGAAGATCTCGAAGACGGTGGCCAGCTTGGTCAGCACCAGCAGCTCGACGTTCCGCCGGTTGAGACTCAGCAGCTTAATATGGCCGCCGCGTTCCTGCAAGCCAATTGCGCAGATCACCAGCGCGCCCAGACCGGTGCTGTCAACGTAATCCACGCCGGCCATATCGAGCACGATATTCCTGGAGCCTGACTGCTCAAGCGCCTCGACGGACTGCCGCAGAGAGGTGGCCTCGTCGCCGGCTGTGATGCGGCCCTTCAGTTCCAGGATCGCTACGCCTTCGCGTTCCCGCCGTTCGATATCGAGCGCCATGTGAGCTGCCTTGAACATGGCAGCCCTTTCGGACTGCCATGGGCAGGCCGGGAGGCCTACCCCCCTTCATAGGTACCACTTCATCCGGTCCCGCGGGGGCCGAACGCGGATTCCGGTGACGGCAGGAGGCACAAAAGAGACTGGCCAACCGCACCTGTTATTCCGTCTGCAATAGGGGTAGACTGAGCGGGAATGAGGAATCGAAAACCTTTTCTTGCCCCGCTCCTGTTCGGCGTGATCGGTTTGACCAGCATCGCCACCGATCCCCATTTGTCCACCTACCGAGCGGTGGACATGGTCCGCCTTGTCGGTTGCGGCATGTGCCTGGGAGCGGCCCTCGCCTTGTTTTTCAAGCTCCGCCGTTGAGAGCGGGCGCCGGGGAATCGCCGGCCAGGGCGGCTTGGCGCTCTATATGAGGTGAGGATCACGCCGGCGTCCCGAGGGAAGATCGGAAGCGCACAGGCAAAGCAATCGGGCAGCGGCCTTGCGAGCGGCGTGGCCGCCCGAAGCGCAGGTACGCTGCCCGGGTGAGCAAGAATGCGGAGTTAAGACGGGGGCTCAGGGCTCGAGCGTATAGTTCAGGCTGATGTTCGCCTTGTACAGTTTGGAAACGGGGCAGCCGGTTTTGGCGGCCTGCACGGCACGGTCGAACGCATCCTGCGTTGCGCCCGGTACGCGCGCCTTCAATTCCAAGTGGCTCTCGGTAATGGCGAAGCCGTCGGGCTGTTTTTCGAGCGAAATCGTGCAGGTGGTTTCAAGGCTCTCGGCGGTGAAGCCCGCCTGCGCGAGTTGCGCGGAAAGCGCCATCGTGAAGCAGCCTGCGTGCGCGGCGGCAAGCAGTTCTTCGGGGTTGGTTCCCTTCCCGTCCTCAAACCGGGTGTGAAATGAGTACGCCGAGTTGGACAGAACTCCGCTGGACGTGGAAAGAGTTCCACTGCCTGACTTCAAATCGCCGCGCCATTGGGCGCTCGCATTACGCTTCATGCAACATCCTCCAATGAAATAGTTTAGATGCAGAGTACGCCAAAAAGATGCGCGGCCGCGGCGGCGGACGTACCCTGGAATTTGACCGCAATAAACGGATAGCGGGCGCTGAAGCGGCGGGGCACACCGGAGTGAGGCGCGCCCGGCTGACGCGTTTCAAGCAGTGCTTGCGCCGGGCCGGCGGCGTGACGGAGGCAATTTATGAAGCCGGTTTCGGCTCTTCCAGCCGCGTGTATGAGCGCGCGGGAAAGGACCCAGGCATGACCCCCAGCGAAACTCTTCGCGGCGGTGGCCGCACGATTATCTACGCGCAGGTGGATTCGCCGGCCGGAAGGATGCTCGTGGGCGCTACCGAGCGCGGCATCTGCTTCGCTGGATTCGGCGACTCGCTCGACGAGACGTTAGACGCTCTGCGGCAGGAGTACCCGGGCGCGGAATTGAAACCTGCCACGGATCCTCGCCCGCGGGAGTTAGAGGCTTGGCTCGATGCTATCAGCGCCCACTTCAGCGGCGAGAAACCGCGCGTCGAACTGCCCATGGACGTACCAGCCACGGCTTTTCAAATGCGGGTCTGGGAATACCTGCAATCTATTCCGTTTGGAGAAGTGCGGTCTTACTCTCAGGTGGCCGCCGGAATCGGCCGGCCCACAGCCGTGCGCGCCGTGGCGCATGCCTGCGCGAGCAACAAACTGGCGGTGGTGATTCCGTGCCATCGCGTACTACGCGGCACAGGGGCTCTGGGCGGGTACAAGTGGGGGCTCGACCGCAAGCGGGCATTGCTCAAACTGGAAAGTGGCGAATAGCGCTAAAGCGGACGCTCCGCCCCGGCATTTCGCGGGTAGAATCGGAGATGCCATGAGCGTCACTACCGGCATCCACGCCCCACGGGGCGCGCGGATCTCATGCAAGGGCTGGCAGCAGGAAGCGGCGCTTCGCATGCTGCACAACAACTTGGATCCGGATGTCGCCGAAAACCCCGCCGAATTGATCGTCTATGGCGGAACGGGCCGGGCCGCACGCGACTGGCCCTCGTTCCATGCCATCGTCCGCGCGCTTCGATCGCTCGAAGACGACGAAACGCTGCTGGTGCAATCCGGCCGCCCCGTGGGAGTCTTCCGCACGCACCCGGAATCGCCCCGCGTGCTCATCGCCAATGCGAACCTGGTGGGCCACTGGTCAAACTGGGATGAGTTCAACCGCCTGGAGCGCGCCGGCCTCACGATGTACGGGCAGATGACGGCCGGGTCGTGGATCTATATCGGCAGCCAGGGCATTGTGCAGGGCACGTTCGAAACCTTCGCCGCCATGGCGCGCAGGCATTTCGGCGGGACGCTGGCCAGACGGGTGATCGTTTCCGGAGGAATGGGCGGAATGGGCGGAGCGCAGCCGCTCGCGGCCACCATGAACGGCGCCTGCTTCCTGGGAATCGAGATAGACCCCCAGCGCGTTCGCCGGCGCATCGAAACCGGTTATTGCGATATGGTGGCAGCTAACCTCGACGACGCGCTGCGCAAGATCGACGAGGCACGCGGGCGCGGCGAAGCAATATCGGTGGCGCTTGAGGCCAACTGCGCCGACGTATTGCCGGAGCTCGTGCGGCGCGGCTACACGCCCGACGCGCTCACCGACCAGACCAGCGCCCACGATCCGCTGAACGGCTATGTGCCGAACGGCATGACGCTCGAGCAGGCGCTGCTGCTGCGCCAGCGCAATCCCCAGGAATACATCGCCCGGGCCATGCAAGCCATGGCTGAGCACGTTGAGGCCATGCTGGCGCTGCAGCGCAGGGGCGCGATCACGTTCGATTACGGGAACAATATCCGCAAGCACGCGCAGCAGGCGGGGGTGGAGCGCGCCTTCGATATCCCCGGCTTCGTGCCGGAGTACATCCGGCCGCTCTTCTGCGAAGGCAAAGGCCCGTTCCGATGGGTGGCGCTATCGGGCGACCCGGCGGATATCCAACGCACGGACCGCCTCGCGCTCGAACTCTTCCCTCAGGATGAAACACTGGCCCGCTGGATTCCGCTGGCCCAGCGCCGCATTCAGTTCCAGGGTCTGCCCGCGCGCATTTGCTGGCTGGGCTATGGCGAACGCGCCGAGTTCGGGCTGGCCATCAACCGTTTGGTGCGTTCGGGCGAATTGAAAGCGCCCATCGTGATCGGCCGCGATCACCTGGATACCGGCTCGGTCGCATCGCCCTTCCGCGAGACGGAGGGAATGCGCGATGGCTCCGACGCCATCGCCGACTGGCCGCTGCTTAACGCGCTGGTGAACACAGCGGCCGGCGCGTCATGGGTTTCGATTCACAACGGCGGCGGCGTAGGCATCGGCTACTCGCAACACGCCGGAATGGTGATTGTGGCCGACGGCTCGGAACAAATGGACCGCCGCCTGGAGCGCGTACTCACTGCCGACCCCGGCATTGGCGTGATCCGTCACGCCGAAGCCGGATACGAGGAAGCCATACGTTTCGCCCGGGAGCACGGATTGAGAAGACCGATGGGAGATTCCTAGAAGCGCCCTACTCACATGCCCAGACAACTTGTGGAATGCGTTCCCAACTTCTCCGAAGGGCGCGACGCCGCCAAGATCGAAGCTATCGTACAGAGCGTTTCCTCCGTGCCCGGCGTAGCGCTGCTCGACCGCGAATCGGACGCCGACCATAACCGCTCGGTACTCACCTTCGCCGGGCCGCCGGACGCCGTTGCCGAGGCCGCGCTGCGCTCGGTGGAAACAGCGGCATCGTTGATCGACCTCACGAAGCACCGGGGCGCGCACCCCCGCATCGGCGCGGCGGACGTGATCCCGTTCGTTCCCGTGGAAGGCGTCACGCTGGAGGATTGCGTGCGCCTCGCGGAGCGCGTGGGCCAGGCCATCTGGAGCAAGCTGGGCATCCCCGTCTATCTATATGAAGCCGCCGCGCGGCGTCCCGAGCGCGTCAATCTGGAAAATATCCGGCGCGGGCAGTTTGAAGCTCTGGTCGCCGAAATGGGCGTCGTGCCCGAGCGCGAACCCGATATCGGCGGCCCCAAGTGCCACCCCACCGCCGGCGCAACCGTGGTGGGCGCGCGCAAGTTCCTGATCGCGTACAACATCAACTTGGGCACACCGGACATCTGTATAGCGAAGAGTATCGCGAAGACCATACGGTTCTCTTCGGGCGGTTTTCGCTACGTGAAAGCCATGGGCGTCATGCTGGCATCGCGCAACCTGGCGCAGGTTTCGATGAATCTTACCGACTTTGAGCAGACGCCGATGCACGTTGTCTTCGAAGCGGTGTGCCGCGAAGCCGAACGCTTCGGCGTGCCTGTTGTGGGCAGCGAGATTGTGGGGCTGGTCCCACAGAAGGCCCTGAACCTTTCCGCCGAATACTTTCTGAAGTTCGAGAACTACAAGCCTGAGCTGGTTCTGGAAAATCGAATCGCCGAGGCGATGGCCTCGCGCTCCGGCCTCCCCGCCTTCCTGGATGCGCTCGCAGCCCCCACGGCCACGCCGGGCGGAGGCAGCGCAGCGGCGGCCGCCGCGGCGATGGCCGCCGCGCTCGGCTGCATGGTGACCCGTTTGGCGAAACTGGAGAGCGCCGCGTTCGAAGAGGATCGCCGCTTCTTCGCGGAAGCCGTGGACCGCGACGCCGAAGCATTCAACCAGGTGATGGCCGCCTACAAGCGGCCCAAAGCCGAGCGGGGGCCCTACGTCGAGGATGCTTTGCGCGGAGCCGCCGAGGTCCCGCTTCAAGTGTTCGAACGCGCGGCGGCGATGGCCGGGCGCCTGGAAGCGCTGCAAATTCCGGCGAAGTTTGCGTCGGACATAGCGGTGGCGATAGCTCTGGCGAAAGCCGCCAAGACTGGCGCTCTCGAAAACGTGCGCATCAATCTTGATTCGATGCAGGACGCCCCGGCGCGAAGCGCCATCGAGGATCGGCTGCGCGCCGTGCAGGCATAGGCGATGGAAGATGCAGGTTGCTCTAATGCAGGCCGTACGCCGAAACAACAGCCGGCATGAATGCCGGCTCGGCACGCTGAAGCGTGCGCCACCATTGTGGGCGCGCGGAGGCGTCTTGGGGCATGCTCCGGAGTAATACATGGAACTCGCGGTCTTGAATTGCTCGCAACTCGTGACTCTCGCCGGCCCACGGCGGCCACGCGTTGGCGATGAGATGCGGAAGCTCGCCGTGATTCCGGACGGCGCGTTGCGCGTCCGCGACGGACGCATCCTGGCTGCCGGCCCACGCGCGGAAATCGAACCAGGCATACGGCCCGGAACATCTATTGTGGATGCGGGGGGCCGCGTCGTCCTTCCCGGCTTCGTGGACGCCCACACGCACCCGGTTTTCGCGGGAACGCGCACGGGCGAATTCGAATTGCGCGCCGAGGGCGTCACCTACTCCGAAATAGCGGCTGCGGACGGCGGCATTCGCAAGACGGTGCGCCTCACGCGCGAGGCATCGGAAGACGAGCTCCTCGATTCCGCCCGCCGCTACCAGCAGTGGTTTCTGCGCTGCGGCACAACCATGATCGAAGCGAAGTCGGGCTACGGTCTCTCCACCGAGGCGGAGTTGAAGATTCTGCGCGTGATCCGCAGTCTGGGCGAGGGCGCCCCCGCCCCCTCGCCGCGATACGTCCCGACGTTTCTGGGCGCACACGAAATACCCACCGAATACCGCGGCCGCACAACGGAATACGCCGATCTCATCATCCACGAGATGCTTCCGCAAGTGGCCGCCGGGCGCCTGGCCGAATACTGCGACGTCTTTTGCGATCCAGACGTCTTCGCCGTGGAGGAGGCCCGCGCCATCCTCTCAGCGGCTCGGGGCCTCGGGATGGGCCTGCGGATTCACGCGTGCCAGTTTCAATCGGGCGGAGCCGCGCAACTCGCGGCTGAGTTGCGCACGGTTACGGCCGACCACCTGGAATGCGCATCGGAAGCTGATATCCGCAACCTTGCCGCGGCGGGAGTGCAGCCCGTGCTGCTGCCCGGTTCCGTCTACTCCCTCGGCTCACACGGGTACGCCGCGGCGCGCCTAATGATTTGGCTAGGCATGCCCGTGGCGCTCGCCACGGATTTCAACCCCGGTTCTTCGCCCACGGCGTCCATGCCGATGATCCTATCGCTCGCCTGCACGCAGATGAAGATGACTCCGGCGGAAGCCGTCTGCGCCGCCACGATCAATGCTGCGTACAGTCTGGGCCGCGGCGGAGAAGCCGGCAGCCTGGAACCAGGCAAGCTGGCCGACTTCGTAATTCACGATTGCGGCGATTACCGCGAACTCGCCTACTTCTTCGGCCGCGAGACGGCGCGCGAAGTCTATATCGGCGGCGTCTGCGCCTACCGCGCCTGACGCGCCGGCCCCGGGCGCTATGATGGCCTTGTGCCCCAAGCCAAACGGCTGTTCCTGATCGACTCGTTCGGTTTCATCTTCCGTGCGTACCACGCGCGCGCCCGCAGCGGCGCGCCCCCCATGCGAACCGGCGGGGGGCTCTCCACCGAGGCGGTCTACATCTTCAACAGCATGGTTCGCAGGCTGACTCGCGAGCATCAGCCGCCCTACGTCGCCGCCGTCTTCGAGAGCGCCGAGCCCACGCATCGCGTTCAGGAATTCGCCGAGTACAAGGCGAACAGGGCCGAAGCGCCCGCGGACCTGGCGGAGCAGATTCCCTACGTCCGCCGCATTCTCGAAGCCATGCGCATCCCGATCCTCGAATTTCCGGGCTTCGAAGCGGACGACGTAATCGGCGCCATCGCGCGGCGCGCCGAGAAGGAAGGCTTTGAGGTGGTGATCGTCTCAAGCGATAAGGACATGCTCCAACTCGTTGACGATCGCATCTCCATGCTGAACCCGGCCAAGGACGACGAATGGTACGACGCCGCCAAAGTTAAGGAGTTTCTCGGCGTCCGCCCGGACCAGGTGGCCGACCTGCTTGCGCTCAAAGGCGACGCCATCGATAACATTCCCGGCGCCCCGGGCATCGGCGACAAGGGCGCGCGGGATTTGATCGAGCGCTTCGGCAACGTCGAAGCCGCCATCGAGCACGCGGCCGAGGTGGAGCGCAAAGCGTATCGCGAAAGCCTCACCAACCACGCCGATCAGATCCGGCTCAGCAAACGCCTGGCGACCATCGCCACGGATGTGCCCATCGAATTCGAGCTGGAGGCTGCGGCCGCGCACCCGGTGGATATCCCCGCGCTCAAAGCCGCATACCAGGAGTTGGAGTTTCACAGCCTCTTAAAGGAACTCGGCCCTTCGGAAGATGCGCGCGCGCGCGATTACCGCGTTTTCTCCGGACCAGGCGAGTTGCGCCCGTGGCTGGATGATGCGCCAGGGCCTGTAGCCATAGCGATCTCCCAGTCTCGGGAGGGCGAGTTCGCACTGGACACCATCGGCCTCGCCGCCCGTCCCGGAGAGGCGCGGGCGGTCACCTCCGAGAACCTGGACTGCCTAAAGCCGTGGCTCGAAGACGCGCGCGCGGTGAAGATCGTTTGCGATATCAAGACAGCTCTGCTGGCCCTCGATCGCATGGGCATCGAAGGGCGCGGCTTCGAGCATGACGTGATGCTCTACGCTTTCCTGCTGGATGCCGACTCCTCCGGCTGTTCCCTGGAAGAGCAGGCGCGCCGCAAGTTGGATCTTAAGCTGGGGCCGTCGCCCGAGCAGCACGCCGATATCACGCTCGAGCTTTTTCACCAACTGGCGCCCGCCGTGGATGCGCGCGGCCTTCGGGATCTGTACGCGACGATCGAGCAGCCGCTGGCGCGCGTGCTGGCCCGCATGGAGCTGACCGGAATACGCATCGACCCGGCCGAACTCAAGCGCCTCTCCGAAATCATGGGGCGCGATATCGCGCGGCTCACCTCGGAAATTCACGCCCTCGCCGGACGGACTTTCAATATCGGCTCGCCACAGCAACTCGGGCGCGTGCTCTTTGAGGATCTCGGTCTGCCCGCGCCTATGAAGGCCGGCAAAGGGAAGAATATCTCAACGGCCGCCGACGTACTGGAAGAGTTGGCGGCCGATCACGACATCGTCCGCAAGGTACTCGAATACCGCCAGCTCACGAAGCTCAAAGGCACCTACGTTGATGCCCTGCCGGAGTTGATCGCGCCTGGCACGGGCAGGCTCCACACCAGCTTCAATCAGACCGGCGCGGCCACCGGCAGGCTGTCATCTTCGAATCCCAACCTGCAAAACATTCCCATCCGCACCGAACTGGGCCGCGAGATCCGCGCCGCTTTCGTGCCGCGCGACGGCTGGAAGCTTCTGGTGGCGGACTACTCGCAAATAGAACTGCGCCTGCTGGCGCATCTCTCTGGCGACCGCTTGCTGGTGGAAGCCTTCCGCAACGGAGAGGACATTCACACGCGCACGGCCGCCGAGGTGCTTGGCATCCCGCCTCTCATGGTGACGCCGGATGCGCGGCGCAGCGCGAAGGCGGTCAATTTCGGCATCGTCTACGGCATCAGCCCGTTCGGGCTGGCCGCGCAGTTGGGCATCTCGCGCGCCGAGGCGGAAGCTTACATCAAGAATTACTTCGAACGCTACGCCGGGGTCCGCCGATTCATCGACGACACCATCGCCAAGGTGCGCGAAACCGGCGTGGCGCGCACGATGTTCGGGCGCGAGCGCCCCATCCCCGAGATGAATAGCCGGAACCCGAATATGCGCGGTTTCGCCGAGCGCACCGCGGTGAATTCACCGCTGCAAGGCACAGCCGCGGATATCATCAAGCTCGCCATGGTGCGCATTGCCGCGGGCCTCGAATCGGGCAGCTACCGGAGCGCCATGCTCCTTCAGGTGCACGACGAACTCGTGTTTGAGTGCCCGCCCGAAGAGATCGGCGCCCTCAAGCACCTGGTGAAGCGCGAGATGGAGGCCGCCTGCGCGCTCAAGGTCCCTCTCCTGGTGGATATCGGAGTCGGGGATAATTGGCGCGACGCCAAGTAACGTCCGCTGGCGGCCCAACGCCGTTCCAGGGGTGATACTCTGTTTCGAGAGAGGCTGAATGCGCGCGAGGAAGCTCTGGCCCTGGATATTCGGACTATTCCTTCTGTGCGCGGGCGCAGTGTACGCGTTTCAGCGCCCTTTCCGCGAGTTCTCAGGCACTTACGATAACTTCCCGCTTCCACCGGATTGGCGCACGCCTTCCGAATTCGTCTTCGGTAGACTGATGTACCCGCCCGCCACGGGCGGCTTCGGCCGCGGCGGCGGGCGAACTCGCGGCGGATTCGGCGGATTCAGCCGCGGCCGCGACTGGCGCCTGGGGGGCTCCAGTTGGACCACTGACTATCCACGCTCCGACCGTCACTTTCTGGAAGCGCTCCGCAGACTGAGCCGGGTCAACACCCGTTCCGTAGAGCAGCCGGTCAACATCGAGGAAGCCGACCAGTACGATTGGCCCTGGCTATACGGCGTTGAGGTGGGGCACTGGGAATTAGACGACAAGATCGCCACCGGACTTCGTGAGTATCTGCTCCGGGGCGGATTTCTGATGGTGGACGATTTCCACGGCGGCGCGGAGTGGGCCATCTTCGAGCAAAGCATGAAGCGCGTTTTCCCGGACCGGCCCATCGTCGGGATCCCCAACACGGACCCCATCTTCCACTCCATCTACGATTTGGACGACCGGTATCAGGTGCCGGGAGTCCAGTACGTCAGAAGTGGATTGACCTATGAGCGCGTGGATGGTCGCCCCGCCTATTGGCGCGGAATCTACGACGACAAGCGGCGGCTAATGGTGGCCATCTGCTTCAATTCCGATCTGGGCGATTCCTGGGAGCACGCCGATAACCCCGAGTACCCCGAGAAGTTCTCCGCCCTCGGCCTGCGCATCGGCATCGATTACGTGGTCTACTCGCTCACGCACTAGCGGCGCGGCAGTTCTCCGGCGTTTGTATTCCCGATCAGTTACTTCCAGGAGCCAACGCTTGAACTGAAGTTACCCGCTGAAGAAATCGCCTTCGGAAGAAACCGGCCGTTACTTGCGGAGGTAGGCGTCATCGCCGCTAATCCAATCTTCGCGCGCGGGCGAAAACACGTCCGTGACATGTGACTCTTCGAGCGCCTCCACAAAGTGGGGCTCGTTGGGGGCAATCACCAACGCGTCACCGGCGCGCACCACCTGCTCGCCTCCGGCTATCCGGAACTTGAGGCTCCCGCTTTGCACCATGCAAATCTGCTCGTGGTGATGGCTGTGTTCCGGAATCACCGCGCCCTTCAGAAGCCGAAGGCGCGCGATGGTGATCCCCGCCCCATGCACGACCTTCCGCGTGATGTGCGGGTTGAGGGTTTCCTCCTGAATCGCATCCCACTGGTAATGTTTCATCGGGCATATTCTAACATTCGGAACCGGCCCTGCTCCTTCACCGGCTGGAAGGCGATTTCAGGCGCCGGGTTACGCTCTGACGGGCTACGTCAAAGGGGCCGTGGTGTATGATGAGAGCGTATGAAGGGCGTTGTGCTCGCAGGCGGTACCGGGAGCAGGTTGTTCCCGCTGACGAAGATCACGAACAAGCATCTTCTGCCGATTTACGATCGGCCCATGATCTACTACCCGATCCAGACGCTGGTGGACGCCGGCATCGAGGACATCATGGTGGTCACGGGCGGGCGGAACTCAGGAGATTTTCTGCGCCTCCTTGCCAATGGGAAGAGCTTCGGCCTGAAGCATATCAACTATGCGTATCAGGAAGGCGAAGGCGGAATTGCCGACGCGCTTGCTCTCGCCGAGCATTTCTCCGACGGCAAGAAGGTTTGCGTGATTCTGGGCGACAACATCATCGAAGGCAGCATCCGCGCCGCCGCCGACGAGTTTCGCAGGCAGGACAAGGGCGCGCACATCCTGCTGAAGGAAGTGCCCGACGCCGAACGCTTCGGCGTCGCCGAGATCTCCGGCGGGAAGATCGTCGGAATCGAAGAAAAACCCAAGCAGCCCAAGTCCAACTATGCCGTGACGGGGATCTATATGTACGATCCGTCTGTCTTCACCAAGATCCAGACCCTGGTCCCCTCCAGCCGGGGCGAGTTGGAGATCACCGACGTCAATAATGCCTACATCGGGGAAGGGACCATGGGCTTTTCCTTCCTGGACGGATGGTGGACGGACGCGGGCACGTTCGAATCCCTGCTCAGGGCCGCTAATCTGGTCGCAAACTCGGGTAAGAAGGATCTCACGGCGGGCGCTGAAAACTACTGAGGATTCACACAGGCACATGTCCAGCGATACAGCCACCAAGATGACCGGTAGGCGACTGCCATCCGCGGGCGAGCGCGAACTCGCAGCTCCCGAATGTTCTAAAGGCATTGGCGACCTGATAGGCTCGCCCGATTCGCCAAAGCTGATCGAGGGCGTCAAACTACTGCCCTTTTCAATCTTCCCGGATGACCGCGGATATTTTCTGGAAGTGCAGCGAATCGGCCGCGGGCTGGCCGCCGCGTTTCCTCCGGAAACCACGCAGGTTTCGGCCGCGCTCAATTACCCGGGAACGGTGAAGGCATTTCACTACCATGTGCGCCAGACCGATTGCTGGGCGCCGGTGAAAGGCCTGTTCCAGGTCGCGCTGGTGGATTTGCGCCTCGCCTCGCCGACCTTCGGCGCGCGTAACACCATGTACATTGGCCCGTTGCGGCCCTGGCAGTTGCTGATTCCGCCCGGAGTGGCGCATGGATACAAGGTGATCGGACGCGAGGACGCATTTCTGGTTTATCTCACCGACCGTTTCTACGATCCCTCGGACGAAGGACGCTTGCCCTATGACGATGCGTCCATCAACTACGATTGGGAAACTCAGCACAAATAGACAGCAAGGGTTCCCGCTCTTGAAGGACGTCGCACTATGAACGTATTGGTAACCGGCGGCGCCGGGTTCATCGGCTCGGCATTTGTCCGCATGCTAATTGCGGAGACGGATTGGCGCGTCATCAATTTCGACAAACTGACCTACGCCGGCAATCTGGAAAACCTCGCCGCCGTCGCGGAAGGGCCCCGCTACCGCTTCATTCATGCCGATATCTGCGACGAAGCCGCCGTGGCCGCCGCAATTGGCGAAGAATCCCCGGACGCCATCGTGCATTTCGCCGCGGAATCGCACGTGGATCGCAGCATTCTTTCGCCCGAGCCCGTAATCCATACCAACTTCCGCGGCACGTTTGTACTGCTCGAAGCGGCCCGCCGCGCGAAGATCGCGCGCTTCCTTCAAGTCTCCACAGACGAAGTCTACGGAAGCCTGGAGCAGCCGCTCGAAGCCACCGAGGATTTCCCGCTCAATCCGAGCAGCCCCTATTCGGCCTCGAAGGCCGGCGCCGACCTGTTGGCCCGCTCGTATTTCACGACTTACCGGCTCCCCGTTGTCATCACGCGCGCTTCGAACAATTACGGCCCTTACCAGTTTCCCGAGAAGCTGATCCCCTTGATGATCACGAACGCGCTGGAAGACCGGCGCCTGCCGGTCTATGGCGACGGCATGCAGGTGCGCGACTGGCTCTACGTGAGCGACCACTGCCGCGGCATCCTGGCGGCGCTTCGGGGGGGCCGCGACGGCGAGATCTACAATATCGGCGGGAACCGCTCGCTGCCGAACCTGATAGTAGTGCGGCAGGTATTGGCGTTGACCGGCAAGACCGAGGCGCTGATAGAATACGTTACCGACCGCCCCGGCCACGACCGCCGCTACGCTCTTTCAAGCGATAAACTTACGGCGGAAACCGGTTGGGCCCCACTGATGGATTTTGAGAACGGCCTTGCGCACACGATCGCGTGGTACGAAAATCATCGGGACTGGGTGGAGCGTGTGCGCAGCGGCGAATACCGAACCTATTACGAGCAGAACTACGGCACGCGAAGCCTGGCTCACTAGGGCTCCGCAAGATTCACGCCCTTGGGCGAAACATGCGCGTTGCTATTGAAGCGGCATCGCTGGGACTCTCGAGCGGCGGGTTGGCGCGCTACACCGCCGAACTGAGTCTCGCGCTGGCCCGGCGCTTCCCCGAAGACGAGTATCTGCTTCTCTCAAACCGGCCGTTTTCCATGCCGGGCGGAGCGCCGCCGAATCTGAAGCGCGGCGGCGGCCCCCGCAATGCGATCGAGCGCCGCTGGTGGCTTTGGGGCATCGCGCGGGAATTGGAGCGGCTGGAAGCGGACGTGATCCACGGTCCCGATTTTTCCGTACCGTACATTCCCAAGCGCCCCAGCGTGCTCACGCTGCACGATCTCTCGCCCTGGATGGACCCCGGCTGGCATTCGAGCGCGCACCGCATTGCGCGCCGCACCCCGGTGCTGCTGGAATTGGGAGTGGCCACGATGATCATTACTCCCAGTGAGACCGTCCGCAAGCAGGCCATCGAGCGCTTCCGGTTGCAGCCGGAGCGAGTGGCGACCGTGCCGGAAGCCGCTGCTCCGTGGCTGGCCCCGGTGGAGATGGCGAGTGCGGAACCGTATTTCCTGTTCGTGGGAACCGTCGAGCCCCGCAAGAATCTGCCCGCGCTCGTGGAGGCGTGGCGCGAGACGCGCCGCCGCCACCCCGTGGACCTGGTGATCGCCGGCCGGCGACGCGCCGATGGTCCGCCGCTCGAAGCGGAACCCGGTTTGCGCGTGTTGGGAGAAGTGCGGGATGAAGCGCTGGCGGGCTTGTACTCTGGCGCGCTGGCCCTGGTCTACCCCTCGCTCTACGAGGGGTTCGGCCTGCCCGTGCTTGAAGCCATGCAGTGCGGCGCTCCCGTGATTACATCCCGCGCGCTGGCCGAGACCGGAGGCGACGCCGCCGTTTACGCCGACGGCGCCCGCGAGCTAACGCAAGCCATGAGCCGCGTCGTGGAAGATTCTGAGTTGCGGGCCTGCCTGAGCCGGCAGTCGCTCGCCCGCGCCCGGGAGTTTTCCTGGGATTCGGCCGCGCGCCTCACGCACGAGGTATATCGGGAGGCGAGCAAGCGCTTTGCCGGCTGACACCCGCCCTGCCGCGCTGATGGTGTGCGCGGAAACACCGTACCCGATGGAAGGCGGCGGAAGCATCCGCGCCGCGTCGCTGCTGCACTACCTTGCGCGGACCCGCGACGTCGATCTGATTGTCTTCCGCCAGCCCGGCGAGCCCGATCCGCAAACCCGGATTCCACCGGGGCTGGTCCGCAGCGTGCGCTCCATCGAACTGCCTTATCACGGACGGGGAACGCTGGCGCGCGCGTGCCGCAACGCCGCGCGCTTGGTGCGTCGAGCCGCGCCGCTGGTGGATCGTTTCTCTGGTTTCGAACTTGAGTTAGCGCGCGCTATCGGCGGCCGCAAGTACGAACTAGGCGTTGTCGAGCATCTGTGGTGCGCGGGCTATTGGCCGCAAGTCTCGGCCGCGTGCGGAACGACGGCGCTCGATCTGCACAATATCGAATCCGCCTTGCACGCCAGCTACGCGCGCATGGAGACCGGCGCCACCGCAATCGCTCATCGTCTCTATTCCCGCTTCGCTTTGCGGCTGGAACGGGCGCTGTTGCCGCGCTACTCGGTAGTGCTCGCGGCTTCCGGCGCCGATGCCGATCGCATCCATAGCATCGCGCCCGGCGCCAGGGCGCTCGTATATCCCAACGCAATCCCGCAAACGCCCGCGCCGCCGCGCGCGGAACAGAACGCGGTTGTTTTCTCCGGGAACATGGAATATTTGCCCAACGTTTCCGCGGCGCGGTTCTTCCGCAACGAAGTATGGCCCAAACTGCGTGATGGTTGGCCCTCGCTGGTCTGGCAGGTATTGGGGAAGAACCCGAACGGCGTATCCAAGTACACCAGCGGCGACGCGAGGATCCATGTGATCGGCCCGGTCACGGACGCTATCGCCGAACTGGCGCGCGCAAAGGTGGCCGTTGTACCGTTGCTGGCTGGCAGCGGCACGCGGCTGAAGATCCTGGAGGCGTGGGCGGCGGCGACACCCGTAGTATCCACGCGCATCGGCGCCGAGGGCCTCCCGGTTCGCGATGGGGAGCACCTGCTGCTGGCGGATTCGGCCGCGGAGTTCGCTTCCTCGGTCTCCCGGCTGCTGGCGGACCCGGCGCTGCGGGAATCGCTCGGCGCCGCCGGCCGGAGACTTGTGGAACGCGAGTTCTTCTGGGAAGCTGCTTGGAAATCGCTCAACTTCTGATGGCGCAAGTATTTGTACCAGTACGCCGCAGCGGCGCGTCGGCTATACTGGTACCAGTTCATGCGCTTCGCCGTTGATGCCCACGCGATAGGGCGCCACCTCACCGGAAATGAAGTTTATGTTCGCAACCTCCTCAAGGCTCTGGCGGCGGAAGAGCACGATTGCGACTACATCGCGTATGTCTCATCGGAAGAAGCAAGTAGCCAGGTTCCGGCGGGCATTCGCAGCCGCCTGGTAGCGGCTAATCCGTTCCGGCGCCTGGGATGGGACCTCGCGGCCCGCGTAAGAGAGGATCGGCCCGATCTTCTACACGTACAGTACACGGCCCCGCTGGGTTGCCCCGTACCAATCGTGGCCAGCGTTCACGATGTCAGCTTCCTGGAGCACCCCGAGTACCTGACTCCCGCCCGCGCACGCCAGTTGCGATGGACCGTGCGCGCTACGGTGCGGCGTGCGGCCGCCGTGCTCACCGGTTGCGAGTTTTCCAAGCAATCGATCTTGAACGCGTATCCGGAACTGGAGCCGGAAAGCGTAGTAGTAGTGCCCTACGCGGCGGCGCCGGAGTTTCGCCCGATATCGCCGGAAGCCGCCAAGGTCGAGACGCTGAAGCGTTTCTCCATTCAAGCCCCGTTTGTTCTGTCGGTCGGGGATATTCAGCCTCGCAAGAACCCAATCGGCCTGATTCAGGCTTTTGCCCGTCTCGTCCGCGCGCATCCGCGTTTGAAACACGAACTCGCGTTTGCGGGCAAGGACACGTGGTTCTCAGGGCGCGTGCGCGAAGCTGCGCGGGAATCGGGCGTTGCCGACCGGATTCGCTTCCTCGGTTTCGTCACCGATGAGGACCTGCTGTACCTCTACAACTCGGCCGACGTGTTTGCGTTCCCGTCGCTGTACGAAGGCTTCGGCATTCCGCCCCTGGAGGCGATGGCCTGCGGCAGGGCTGTGGTCTGTTCCAAGGTTTCGGCGGTGCCCGAGGTGGTTGACGGCGCAGCCATCGTTTTCGACCCCCACTCCCCCGACGAAGTGGCGCGGGCGCTCGCCGATGTATTACTCGACTCGGAACTGCGCGGCCGCATGGAGCGCCTCGGCCTCAGGCGCGCGGCCCACTTCAATTGGCGCGAAACCGCGCGGCGCACCCTGGAAGTCTACCAGGCTGTAGCGGAACGGCGCCTGAGAAGCGCGTCCCTGCCCGCTGGATCGCGGCCCATGGTCCACCGATGAACCGATCGGCCGCTTCCCCGGTTCCGGCGATCTGAATATGAGAGTGGCGTTCTTCTCCCCGCTGCCCCCCGAGCGGAGCGGGATTGCGGATTATTCCGCGGCGCTGCTTGGTCCCCTGCGGGCGCTGGCGGAAATCGACGTGATTGCGTCCGCCGAGGCCGGCGCGCGGCCTTCCGATATCGCCCTCTATCAAATCGGCAACAACAGGCATCACGCATTCGTCTATGAAGCGGCGTTGCGGCAGCCCGGCGTTATCGTTCTGCACGAAGCCAACCTCCATCACCTGATCGCGGACCTCACCATCCGCCGCGCGGATTGGGACGCTTACGTTACCGAGTGCGAATACAGCGGCGGCCCCGAGGCGCGGGCGTACGCCGAACGCGTGCGACGCCTCGAAACTGGACCTGACTACGAAGGCGTCACCATGCTGCGCCGCCTTCTCGAATCGGCGCTCGGCGTGATCGTTCACAGCCACTACGTGGAGGCCAAGGTGCGAGCCGCGGGTTATGGCGGACCCGTCGCCGTCATCCCGCACGGCGCCAACGCCGCGGTCCCCGCGCGCAATGAGTACCGCCACAAGCTCGGGCTGGACGAGATCGTTCCGTTGGTCGGAATCTTCGGCTTCTTGAAGCCGTATAAGCGCATTCACGAGTGCCTTCGCGCGTTCCGCCGCCTGGTGCGCGTCGCGCCCACAGCGCGCATGATCCTCTGCGGCGAACCGCATCCCGATCTGCCGCTCGAAGCTGCCATTCAGGCGTTGCATCTCTCCGCGCACGTGCGAGTGCTCGGCTTCGTGCCGTCCGCCGATTTTGAAGGTTATCTGGGAGCTTGCGATGCCGTGCTGAACCTCCGGTTTCCCACCGTCGGCGAAACTTCGGGCACGCTCTTGCGCGCCATGGGCCTCGGAAAGCCGGTGGTGGTATCGGATATCGGCGCGTTCGGCGAGTTTCCAGACGATGCCTGTCTCAAGGCGCCGGTAGGCCCCGGCGAGGAAGATGCCATTTTTGAGTACCTCGACCTGCTGGCTTCGCGCCCCGAGGCAGCACAGGCCATCGGCGCGCGCGCCCGGGAATGCGTTGTGCGAGAGTGCTCGTGGGAACTGGCCGCCCGGCGCTACACCGCTTTTCTCGAAGCCGTGGCAAATGGCCGGGAATGGCAGCCGGAACCGGCGCCGGCTCCCGAAGCGCCGCCCGCCGTCGCTCCTGAGCGGACATCGGAGCTTTCCGCCTATCTCCGGACTTGGGCCGCGGACGAGAGTTCGCGGCAATATCTGGAAACGCATGCGACGCGTCTGGTGAAGACGCTCGAACTGATTCCGCCGGGCAGCCCCGGCGACCGCATCCTGGAGATGGGCGCATATCTGCAACTCACGCCCGCGCTCACGTCTAAGTTGGGTTATGGATCGGTTCGCGGCTGCTACTACGGGCCGGCGGGCCGCACCGATCTGCGCACGGCAGTTTCCGCCGAAGGCGAGCGCTTCGCCTGCGAGATCGATCACTTCGATGCTTCGGCTGACCGGTTTCCCTACCCCGACGGGCATTTCCGCACAGTGCTTTGCTGCGAGTTGATCGAACACCTGAGCGAAGACCCGATGCACATGATGAGCGAGGTGAACCGCATCCTGGCGCCCGGCGGCTACATTCTGCTGACCACACCGAACGCCGCCAGTTTGCGCGCCATCGCCGCCGTGCTTCAGGGCTATCATCCCGGCTTCTTTCCCGCCTATCTCCGCCCGCCGGATTCGGGCGGAGCGCTGGAGGCGCGCCACAACCGCGAGTATACGGCGCGCGAAATCGGCATGCTGCTGGCGGATTCCGGGTTCGAAACCGTGCGACTCGAGACCGGAGAGTTTCGCGACGCCCCGCACCCCGAGCACGCCTGGGTGAAGCATCTGCTGGAGCGCTATCGTCTGGATATGGAACTGCGCGGGGATGGCATCTACGCCCTCGGGCGGAAGACCGGGCCGGTCAAGACGCGCCGCCCCGTATGGCTGTACTCATGAACATCGCGTTTCTCCAGCCCGATGCCCACGCCCTTCCCAATTCGAGGACCGTATCCCTCAAGGTCGTAGTCCGCAACGGGAGCGGCGAAGCGTGGCGCGCCGCCGATGGTTTCGCCATCGCCTACCAGGTGTTCGACGCAGGAACTGCGGCGTTGATCGAAGATGGCTCTCGCGCGCACCCGGCCCGGGAAGTTGCGCCCGGCGAGACCATGCCCGTGTCTTTCGGGATCGCGCTGCCCGAAGACGACGGCAGTTACCAGATCTTTGTTTCGGCCATGCGCGAAGGCGCTTACTGGCACTACGACCGCGGGTGGCCTTTCCTGCTGCTTCAAGCCGTGGTCCGCAACCGCCAGGTGGAAGTGAAAGGCACGAGGGTTGTCACCAAGTCCCAACTGCGGTTGCGCCGGTTGGTGAGTTCAATCCCTCGCGCCCTATGGCTTCCCGTCACGACGATTTGGCGGAATCGATCGGTGATCGGCGCCATGGTGCGGCGCGACATCCAGGCTCGCTACCGCGGCTCGGTCGGCGGCGCCGTTTGGACGCTGCTGCAGCCACTGCTCCTCATCCTGGTTTACTTCTTCGTGTTCGGGCTGGTACTCCAGGCGCGCTTCGAGGGCTCCCCCGGGCGCTCCGGTTTTGCGCTCTATTTCGTGGCCGGCGTGCTGCCCTGGCTGGCCTTCAGCGAAGCCGTCGGGCGCGCCCCATCGGTGATTGCCGAGCACCGCAACTTCGTGAAGAAGCTGGTTTTCGCGGTGGAGACCCTGCCCGTCAACCTGGTGATCTCCGGGCTCATCGGGGAAGTCTTCGCGCTGATCGTTCTGTGCGCGTGCCTGCTGGGCATTCGCGGAGCAATCCCCGCTTCGGCGCTCTGGCTCCCGGCTCTGATCGTTCCGCAGCTTCTGCTAACGGCCGGCATGTGCTGGCTTCTGGCGGCCCTGGGAGTATTCGCCCGCGACCTGGGACAAGTCACCGCTCTGCTCCTCACTGTCTGGTTCTTCGTGACGCCTATCTGCTATCCGGAGACACTGCTCGGGAAGCTACCGCATTCTGCTACGCTATTGCTTTCCAAGAACCCGATTTACGTTTTGGTCCGAGGATACCGCGCGGTTCTCTTGGAAGGACAGGCGCCCGCGTTTGGCCCGCTTTGGAAGCTGTGGGCGGCATCGGCTGTGGTTTTCGTCCTTGGGCACGCCTGTTTTCATAAACTCCGAAAGTCCTTTGCGGACGTGATTTAGCAGGACTACTTTGCGAATGTGCGCCGGGAAACGCTTGGGCGCGATGAAGATCAATGAGAGGTTTGCTCCACAAATTTAGCGTCGCCCTGCTCGCGCTCGGGCCCTGGGGGATCTTCGCCCTCTCCGTGGTCGATTCGATCGGCCTCCCCTTGCCCGCCGCGCTGGACGTCCTGTTGATCGGCGTAGGAGCCGCCAGCGTGAAG
>CAIYHG010000170.1 GCA_903925975.1 uncultured Acidobacteriia bacterium
CCCACTGCTTCAACTGGTGGATCTGTTCGGAATTAAGAACGACCGGCCGCGCAACGCGCATCGGAGCACCTCTAATTGTATAGACGCGCCACGTTACAATATCGCTACTATTTATGAAGCACTACACTAGCTTCTTGCTGCGCTATTCGCCCGGGGCCTGGCGCTCACCCGTTCCGGCCGCGCCTTCCTTGGCCTGCTTGGCAGCCTCGCCGGTTGGCCCTGCGGAAGCCGTGGTGCGCGGTTTCACCCGCTCGACCACTATTTCGAAGCGGCCGATCAACGTGGTGATGGCGCCGACCGCGGCCAACACCGGCGCGGCCACAATGCCGATGGTGGCTACCGTGAGAGGGATTTCGAGAAACGTATTCCCGTCTTCATCTTTTATGATAATGCGCCGGACATTTCCCTCATGAATCAGTTCCCGGATCTTCTCGCCAAGTTCCCTGCCCTGTACCTTGAATTGCTCGTACGCGCGGTCAAATGCGTCCGTGGCGCAAGTGTAGCGCCGAAAAGAGGAAAACGATGCACTGAAAATGGCGCCGCCCGGCCGTAACGGGGTTTCCCCGACCGGCCTGTTCACGACTCTTCCCATTGACAAGATTGCAGTCCTTTTCTCAGGCAACCGGGGGAACCGGGGCGGCGTCTGACACCTTTGAGAACTCCGATGGATCAATTTGCCTTGATGACACGACGGGGTATGCTCCTCGGCGCGGCGTCGGCCATCGCCGGAAGCCGTATCCTGCGCGGCCAGGAACGTCCGCCGGCCGCCGGCCCCACGTTCTCCGCCGACGTGAAGGTGGTCAACGTCCTCGCCACGGTTCGCGATAAGCGCGGAGCCATCGTGAAAGACCTGGTCAAAGAGGACTTCGCGATCACCGAGGGCGGCCACGCGCAGACCATCCGCCATTTCTCCCGTGAAAGCGATCTGCCGCTGAGCGTCGGCCTGATTGTGGACGTGACGCCGAGCGAATCGGAAATGCTCGAAACCGAGCGCAATGCCAGCCTGGCGTTCCTCAACGACATGCTGCGGCCGGACAAGGATCAGGCCTTCGTCATCCAGTTCAGCGAAGAAGTGGAATTGTTGCAGGACCTGACATCTTCGCGTGAGAAACTCAAGGCCGCTCTCGGTTTGCTCGGCGACAATCCGGGCAGGCGCTCGGTAAGCCAGCCGCGGAACGGTGGCATGGGCAGGGCCGGAGGCCGCGGGGCGCCACCCGGCGGGGCGAACCCGAGCCCGACGATTCTCGCCGACGCGATTTACCTTGCCGCCGACGAAGTCCTCAAACCGCGGACCGGCCGCAAGGCGCTCATCGTGATGGGCGACGGCGACCACATCGGCAGCCGCGCCCAAGAGGCGATCCGGGCCGCCCAGGAAGCGGACGTGATCGTATACGCCATCCGCATTTACGACAAGAATCTCGACGGCGGCGGCAACTCCCCGCTGGATACACTGGCCCGGATCGCGCTGGGCGTTCCGATCACCGGACCCGGTGGTGGCGGACGGGGCGGGTCCGGTGGTCCCGGTGGCGCGCCGGGCGGCGGCCCGCCTCAAGGGGGCTCTCGAAATGGCAAAGAGTTGAAGGAGATCGCGGTCAAAACCGGCGGGGCCAGCCTCGAAGTCTCCAAGAAACAGACCATCGGCGAGATCTACGAGCAGATCGAAGAGGAACTGAGAAATCAGTACAGCCTGGGCTACACGCCGGATGGCAGCGCGGACGGGTACCGGCCGATTAAGGTTCAGGTGAAGAAGAAGGGGCTCGCCGTACAGGCCCGCGACGGTTATTACCCGGATTCAAGGTAGCGCAATCGAGCAGGCCCCGGAAAATCGCGGGGAAGAACTTCCGCAACAAGGCTCTTCAGTAGGCTGGTCTCGCAACGCCTTCGCATGAAGCGTGGGGCAGGCCCCCTGGTGTGAAGCCAGCCCCCCGGCCGGCTTCGCCGCGCAGCCTTACCCCTTCTCGGGTTCCGGCCGCACCCTAATCCACCGGACGTTGCATTCCCGGAGCGCCCGCCGGCGGCGCGCCGCCTCGGCCTCCCGGAGCCCCGGCCGGACCGCCAGGCGCCCCGCCCCGTCCAGCAGGCGCGCTCGGAATCACGGGGGTGTCCGCGATAAAGTCCAGCCCCTTCGTGTTCAACTTCACCGCTTGAATCGAATCTCCAAAATTGACCAGTTGCTCGTCGGCGACACTGTACCGCGGCATCTTCACGGCCGCCGTGCTCGGGTTGCCCGTCTTCGCGAACGCAACCACCACGTCCGACATCTTGGTTGCCAGCTCGCGGTCATAGCCTTCCCAGTTACGCGTCTTGCGGAACATGTTGAAGGCGTCCTCTGTGTCCAGCCAGTACGGCACGTCGCCGGTATGATAGGCGCCCGCCGTTTTCGGGTCGTGATCCGCAAAGACGATGCCCGGCACATACGGCTGCGTCCGGCTGAAGAGGAAAAGATAAACCGGTGATTTGCCCGTAGCGGCCTGCGACTTGGCCCACGTCCTCGCCCCCAAGCCCATGCCGTTTCCTGTTGCGACCTGTTCGGCCCACTTCTTGGCATCGGCATCGGTAGCAGCCGGCCACAGTTCCAGGAACTTGGCGGCATTCGGGCCGTACATCTTCTCAGCGGCCGCTTTGTATTCCGCCACGTTGGCGGCGCGGCGGATCTCGATGGCCGTTCCCATATCGTTGGCCGTGGAACCCACCACGATGGCAGCGTCATTCTGCTGCCCCGCCGCGAATATCTCGCCGGTGAGTTTCGGCAAGTAGTAGCCGTCCACAACCGGCGACGCGCGAACGCCCGCGGGCTGCGCCGCGGCCACCACCTTATCCGGAGAGAACGTGCGCAGCGCGGCGAGCGAAGTCGCCTTCATCGCTTCCTGTAGCTTGATTCCCTGCGCCTCGGCGTCGGCCAACTTGGTCCCGGTCTCCGAACCCGGCCCCTTGATCGTTCCTCCGCTCATGCCGAACGCCTTCTGGAACAGCCCCTTCGCCAGCGGACTGGCCTGCAGATAGTTGATCGACATCGATCCCGCGGATTGCCCGATCAGCATCACGTTACCCGGGTCGCCGCCGAACTTCGAGATATTGCGGTTCACCCACTGGAGCGCGGCCACCTGATCCAGAAATCCCCAATTGCCCGAAGCGTTGCGCCCCGATTCCTTCGTTGCTTCCGGATGCGCCAGAAATCCGAAGATGCCCACGCGGTAATTGAGGTTGACGAAGATCACGCCCTTCTTCGCCAGTCCCTGCCCGCCGTAGAGCGCCATCCCCGAAGAGCCGCCGCTGAAGGCGCCGCCGTAGATCCACACCACTACAGGCAGCTTGTCGCCCGCCTTGGCATTCCCCGGCGCCCAGATATTCAGATACAGGCAGTCTTCGGCTGCGTCTTCATCGCCAAAATAGTGATTGATGTTGTTCGAGCGCAGGCTTTGGTAGCACTCGGCGCGCTTCATATTGGCGGTCAAAACGCCTTCCCACGGCTGCACGGGCTGCGGCGCGCGCCAGCGGTTCTCGCGAATCGGAGGCGCGGCGAATGGAATGCCGAAGTACGTCCTAAGTCCGTCTTTAGCGTAGGTACCGGAAACCAGTCCGCCGTCCACGCGGATCGGGTCGTTCTCAATTGCCTTGTACGTAACCTGCGCGGGCGCAGCCCAAGCCAGGGCCGCCAGAAGCGCGGCGCCGGCAACGGCGCGGCGCCAAAGCGCTGATGGGGAATTCACGATTTCTATCCTCCGTTTGCCTTGGACACACAGCTGCGAACTCGCGCTCGGGCGTCCTCCGCTTCCAGTAGTCTAAGGCCTATTGCAGCCGGTTGCGTCCCTCAAAAGGGGAATCATTCGCCGCCCCCCGCCCGTCCTCGGCTTGACAGAACTCCGGCGCATTGCGCAACCTAGATTCTTATGCCGCTATATCAGGTGGTGGTACTGGCGTTGGTCCAGGGCTTCACGGAATTTCTGCCGGTCAGCAGTACAGCCCATCTCTATCTCACTTCCTGGCTCCTGGGATGGGACACCCAGTCGCTCCAGTTCGACATCATGCTCCACCTCGGGACGCTCGTCGCCGTCCTGGCCTATTTCCTCCGGGATTGGGTGCAGATCATCTGCGACGGCTTCGGCATCCCCTGCAATCTGCGGCCCGAGTTCGCGCATAACCGGAAGCTGCTATGGCTGCTCGTGCTCGGCACTGTTCCGGCCGCGGTCTGCGGGGCTCTTTTCAACGATTACGCCGAGACCGTCTGGCGCACCCCCTGGGTCATGGGCGGGATGCTCATCGCTATCGGCGCCGTGATGTGGGTTGCCGACGCGCGCCGCGGGAAGCGTAAGGTTCCCGAAACCACCGTCACCGATGCCTTGACCGTCGGCATAGCGCAAGTGCTGGCCCTGGTTCCCGGCTGCTCGCGCAGCGGCATCACAATGTCGGCCGGCTTGTTCCGCGGCATGGACCGCGGAGCCGCGGCCCGGTTTTCGTTTCTCCTCTCCACGCCTGTGATCGGCGGGGCCGCCCTGAAGGCATTGTGGGACGTGCATAAGAGCGGCGGGATGCCGGCGCTGCTTAACGCGAATTTCGCCATCGGCCTGGCCGTAAGCGCTCTCAGCGGACTCGCTGTGATCGCCTGGTTCCTGCGTTATTTGCGTGACGCCGGTCTTCGATCTTTCGTGTATTACCGCGTCATTTTTGGCATAATAGTGCTTGCTCTGGCTTTCATCCGCCGGCCAGCGTGATGAAGCTTATATCGCCGACGCAGCACAAACGGCTAAACGAGGCCGGCGGATTCCTGTTTCTTTCGCTCGGGCTCGTCCTCCTTCTTAGCCTGGTCTCCTATCACGCCCAAGACCCGTCTTTGAACACGGCGTCGGGCACGCATCCCGCTAACTTGATCGGTTATCCCGGCTCGTATCTTGCCGATCTCCTGCTGCAACTCTTCGGAGTCTCCGCGCTGCTGTTCCCGGCCG
>CAIYHG010000171.1 GCA_903925975.1 uncultured Acidobacteriia bacterium
CATGGCTACTAACAGTTTGTAGAGCTCGTCAGCATCTATTGGGCTCAAATCGTACCTCTGGGCCAACACATCTCCATAATATGGTAGTATGGGAGCCTTTAGCTTTGAAAGGTCTATCTTCTGTACTGCGGGAGAAGGAGTGGGATTCGGCTGGTGTTCTTGATCGGGTACCTGCGGAATTGATGGGCTCTCTGAAACAATAGGAGCCTCGCAGATCCAATCCACAGGTTGATAAGACAACCGTATAAGAAATCGCACGGCGGTACCATTAAGAGAGACGCCAGCGGCGAGAGGCGGACCATGGTTCCCTTTGCTCGCAGCAAGATAGCATTTTCCAGTCTGGGTGTCGGTGATCTCCCCATAGCCTCGGTCACAACGCCATCCCGTTATTGTGCCTTTGCAGGGGAAGTCATTAACCAGATAAGAACTTGCTTTGGCACGCCCACCGGGGGCGCGCCGCTTTTCGACCGCACTATGACACTGAAAAAGCATGGGTGCATTTTTACGCGGCGCCACGCAATAGCAAGCATTTATTGGAGAGAAAAGGCGCGTGGGAGAGAGGGTGCAGCGGCCATTCGGAACGGCAGGATAAGCCGGGGGAACTGCGGTTGGTGTGTCAATCGTAAACGGGACCGGGGTCGTACCGATCGTAGTCCGGGAAAACCTGCACATCTGCGGCGGAAGCTTGGTCGTTAGGTTCCGCCGCGGCGGGCGGGTCGTCATAGCACGGTTCGTAGACCGTGCCGCCTGCCTGCGCCGCCCGCCTTCCAAGCAGCGGGCAGGCTGCGGCAGGCAGGCCGGGCGGAGGACCGCGCGCCGGCGGTTCCTCCCAGAGATGCACATGTCGGAGTATGTGCGTTATGACTGAAATGAGTTTCCCAAAGTCTGGAAAAGTGTATCGTGACTTTCCTCAAGCTTTGGAAAACAGGAACAGAGAAAATGCTACGTAACTTATTTTGCAGTGCATTGCTGCTGGCCGGCGCGGCGGTGGCGGCGGAACTGCCGCGCGTGGGCGTGGCGGCGGATGGGCGCGGCTTTGTGCTGGCGGATTCCAAACAGCCGTTTCATCCGCTCGGGTTCAACTACGGCCACCACGGCCGGCTGATCGAGGATTTCTGGACCAACGACTGGGCCGCCGTCGCGCGCGATTTCCGGGAGATGAAGCGGCTCGGCGCAAACGTCACGCGCGTCCATCTCCAGTTCGGCAAATTCATGGACGCGCGCAACAAGCCCAACACGACGGCACTGGCGCAACTCGGCAAACTCGTCGCCCTCGCGAACGAGACCGGCCTCCACCTCGACCTGACCGGTCTCGCGAGCTATCGCCCCGCGGATGCGCCGGCCTGGTACGACGCGCTCGACGACGCCGGCCGCTGGGCCACACAAGCCTCGTTCTGGGAAGCCATCGCGAAACAATGCGCCACCAACCCGGCTGTGTTTTGTTTCGACTTGATTAACGAACCGATCTCGCCCGCCGGACCGCGCAAGCCGGGCGAATGGCGTTCCGGCCAGTTGCTGGGCGGATATGATTTTGTCCAGTACATCGCGCTCACCCCCGCCGGACGCAAGCGCGAGGAGATCGCCAAGCAGTGGATTCGCGCCATGACGCGCGCCATTCGTAAACACGATGGCAAGACGCTGATCACCGTCGGCCAGTTGCCGTGGGTGCCCAAGTGGGGCCACCTCTCCGGCTTGCTCCCCGAGGCGGTCGCGCCGGAGCTGGACTTCGTCAGCGTCCACATCTATCCCGAAAAGGGGAAGGTCGCCAAGGCACTCGACGGCCTGAAGAAATTCTGCGTCGGTAAGCCGGTGGTGATCGAGGAGACGTTCAACCTCGCCTGCGGGCCGGAGGAGGAGTTGCAGTTTCTGCGCGCCACACGCGGCGCAGCCTGCGGCTGGCTCGGCCACTACGACGGCATCACCGTGGAAGAATACGACAAGCTCAAGGCCGCCGGCAAACTCACCATCCCGCAAGCCCTCTGGCGCGCGTGGCTGGACGTGTTCAAGCAATTCGCACCGGCGGTTGGAGCGGCTAAGGATTCGACGCTGATGAACGCAGATGGACACTGATGTTAGGGCGCACGTTCCGCGCGCCCCGGCTTCCATTCGCGCTCATCTGCTTTAATTTGCATCCACCTCTTCTCCGCTTCGTTTCTTCGTTAGCTTCTGTTCATGTCCCTTCCCCGGCGGCTCCGAGGCGACAGATGTGGTCCATGTGGGGTTCGCGGGGCTGGAAGCCCCGCCCACAAAGCGCCTGGTCTCTGGGTTGGACTTCTGCGCGGTGTGACCCCGCTGCCGTTACTTACGGGTTCGGTGATCTGGCGGCGGGCGCGGCGGATTCGGCCCCTCAACAAGTTCGGGGCGGGCAGAGCTCACCGCAGGCGCGCCCGCCCTACCCTCCGAAAATTCGCGTCATTTGCGTAATTCGCGGTGGAAAGATTTCCACTCCGGTCTTTCGCCTTTTCCGACAATCTGCGAAATCATTGAAATCTGTGGATCAACTCTCTTCGCTGTAGCTATGGCTCTTCGTTTCTTCGAGTGGGGTTCGCGGGGCTGGA
>CAIYHG010000172.1 GCA_903925975.1 uncultured Acidobacteriia bacterium
AAACTGGCCGGCGGTGAGCCGCGTGCCCAGCCACAGCCGTTCGGCCAGGATCGCGATCGGCACGGCGAGACACTGGCCCATGAGGATGGCCAGCCGCGAGCCGAGCAGCGGCAGGGCGTTGAAACTGGCAAGATCGCCCAGGCCCATGCCGATCAGCCCGCTGAGGAGAAACCAGTCGCGTCCCGCCCCGCCCAGGCCGTGGCCGAAAGTGTGGGCGTAGGCGCCGAGAATAAGGAGGGCCACCAGCAGCCGCCCGAGGTTGGCACGGGTCAGGCCGACGGCGGTGATCGAGCGGTTGGCAAAAATCACCGACAGCGAGAAGAAGATGGTGGTGAGAAACGCGCCGAGCATGGGAGGAGGCGGCAGCCTAGGGATCGGCGCCGCGGGCGTAAGCCAAAAGAAACACGCCAGGAAGGCGCCGCCGGCATTCCGCCATTGTGAGAGCAGAGCCGCGGGCGGTCAGCGGCGGGGCAGGCTTTGCATCCAGGTGACGAGTTCGCGGGTGTAATCGGACCACGTCTTGAAGACGCGGCCGCGGGCGGCGGCGGCGAGCGCGGAGAGTTCCGCGGGCGACCCCAGCAGCCGATCCATGGCGCCGGCGAGGCCGGGGGAATCGACGGGGTCGAGGACCAGGCAGCCGCCGCCGCGCGCGGATTCTCCCACCGCGCCGCGCGCCGAGCAGATGCACGGCTTGCCGTGTTTCAAGCTTTCGATGATCGGCAGCCCGAAGCCCTCGATGATGGAGGGATAGACCGTGAACGCGCACGTCGCGTAGGCGCGGGCGATCTCCCCGTCGTCAGCCGGCCCGTCGTAGCGCAGGGGCCGGCCCGCGGCCTGCAGGGCGCGGACGCGCGCCAGTGCGCCGCCGCCGGTCTCGGCGTTGACATGGCCGATGAGCCGGAGCTCGAAGTCCCGTCCCCGGGTCCAGAGTTGCTCGCAGGCCGCGAGGAGTGCCCCGTGGTTCTTGCGGCCCTCGAGGGTGCCAAGGCAAAGCACCACCGGCCGCCCGGAAGCCGGCGGGATCGGCGCATCGGGCACCGGGTTCACGCCATCCACGCCGAGCGGAATCGCCGTGACCGGCGGCGGACGGGTGACTCCGAGCCACCGCCAGTAGCCGGTAAGCGACTCCCGCGAATCTTCCGAAATGGCCGCGATGCCGTCGAATATCAGCAGTTCGCGCAGGTAGTTTGGAAACCAGGCCACCGTGCCGGGCGGCGTCAGTTCAGGAAAGCGCAGCGCGACGGCGTCGAAAAACACCGCGATGCGCGGACCGCGCACCTGCAGGCCGAGCCGGGGCAGGTCGCGGGCGACCTTGGCGCTGAACAGTTCCGGTTCAATCAAGCCGTCATATTCACCCCGCAGCGCATGACTGGCGGTGCGACCGGTGACCCGCCGCCAGCGGCCCCGCCATTTGGCGAGGGTTTGCCACTGGGTGCCGCGTTTCGGGCCGCCCTGGCTTTTCGCAAGATTGGCCAGTTCCCATGATTCCAAGACGCGCCACGCCCCGAGAAACGGATCCCGGGTCACGGTGGTGGCGCCGGTGCCCAGATTCTGCTGCAGCGCGCGGGCCACCCGCTGGACGCCGGTCCGGGCCTGCGTGTGACTCGTGTGCGTAAGATCGAGCAATAGCATGGCGGTCAGTCAGGCGGCAATGGTGCCTGGAGAACCACGGGGATGTTTGACAAGGCTCCCATTTTTTCGACGAAAACCGACTCCGCTTCGGCGCGCAATCCTCATCAGGAACCGCGCTCCTTCCCGGCCGCTTGTTTCGCAGCGTCCATCCGTGGTTTCCGCCGCACCGCCGCCGGCGACTTTCTTTTTGCTTCGCGGGGCGTTTGGGCGAAGGTTGGCCGATGTCCGACGCCGCCCCGTTCCGCTTCTCCAACCGGCTTGCCCGCGAAAAATCTCCCTACCTGCGCCAGCACGCCCATAATCCGGTCGACTGGCAGCCGTGGGGCGACACGGCTTTCGCCCAGGCTCGCGCGGAGCAGAAGCCGATCTTCCTCTCCATCGGCTACTCGACCTGCCACTGGTGCC
>CAIYHG010000173.1 GCA_903925975.1 uncultured Acidobacteriia bacterium
AGGCTGACGCCGCCGAGAGGGGCGAAGCTTTGTTCGGTGACGAGTGGGCGCCGCGCAGGCCGCGCTCACCGGCGCAAATCCAGGCGCTGCCGGGCGGCCCAGATTTTGTCGCCGAGTACGCGGAGAAGCCCCAGGCCCCTCTGGTCGTGGCGCCCATGAGCGACAAGCGCGCGGCGCAGAAGGCCCAAACCAGTGAGCAAGTTTTTAGCGGCGTCATTAAATCCGGCGCTTGACAATGGCGGATACGCCCTCTAATATCTGATCGTCTATATCGCCTCAGAATCTCAGGAGAACTCACATGGCTACCTCATATCCTCGCGTCGAATTTGTTCTCCAGCCGGTGCCGTTTCGGTTGCTGTATGCCGAAGACTTGGTGACGGCCAAACCGTACCGCGATCCGGTAACGGGCGTTCTCGGGCCGCCGGCTTTTCGCGCCCAGGCAGTGATCCCCAAATCACATCCCCAGCTTGATGAGATGCAGCGGCTGATCTTGGAAGTAGGGCTTCCTTTCCCCAACGGCAGGCTGCCGCTCAAGGATGGTGATCGGCTCAACGCCGAGCGCACCGCCGCAGGAAAGAAACCATTCGACATCTACGCGAACGCGATGGTGCTCTACGTCAAATCGAACGAAAAGGCCCTGGACGGCCGGGTTTTGATCCCGCCGCGTCTTTCCGCCTTGCAGGGCGGCGCCATCGTTGACTACATGAATGAAACTCGTCCGTTAGCCGCACCGTTCTTTTACAGTGGGGTCGATGCCTGCGGCGCCTTTAAGTTCCAGGCGTATGCGGGAATGGGCAGCGGCGTCACTTGCTACGTCGATCGCATGATATCGTTCAATAAGGGCGAGCGTATCCAAATCGGCAAGAGCAGCGATGACGTGTTCGGTTCGGTCGTCAGCTACTCGGAACACGTCGGCCATGTCACCGCCGAGACGCCGAGTGCTGGTATGGCGCAGCCGCCGGCCAACCCCTGGTAAGCGCTTCCGGCGCAGGGGCTGCGGCCGCCTGCGTTTAGCTGTGTGGCCCCGAGCGGCGGATAAGTCGGGGCAACTCTCCGATCACTGGAGACCAGAATGACCATCACGATCCAATTGTCGCGGCAGTCGGACATTGTATCTGACCTGATTGCTGACTTCACGCACGCATGGCCCAGCCATGTGGATATTGTCTGCCAGCATACCGATGGGCTCCTTGGGGCGCGCAGCGACGTGTGCGCAGGAGTCCCTGCCGGCGTGCAAATCCGGCCACCAGACTACGTCTCTTTCACTAGGACGGAACGGATCAGCTTCGAAGCACCCGCTCCTATAGAAGCGGCCTTTTATGCGTTTCTCGATGAGCAGGTGGGTAAACCCTACGCCAAGATCGCCATCGCGGGCCTGGCGCTTGATCGCGACTGGCGTGATCCGAACCATTGGTTCTGCTCCGAGCTGTTCATGGCCGCCGCCGAAGCGTCGGGCCTCATCCGCAAGATCACGTCGCCGCTAAACTTCATCAGCCCGCGCGACGTACTGATCCTCGGGGAAACACTGGGTACGCCGGCGTGAGCACTCTCGCATGGCTCGTATAATCTTAGACTTCGAGACGGCAAGCCCGGTAGACCTTAAGGCTTGTGGCGCCGCGGTCTACGCCGAGCACCCGCTGACGGAAATCCTCTGCCTGGTATGGCGACGTGAAGG
>CAIYHG010000174.1 GCA_903925975.1 uncultured Acidobacteriia bacterium
CCTGGGCCGCCGGCGCGGCGCAGACCGTAAAACTGCTGAATGTCTCTTACGATCCGACGCGGGAGTTGTATCAAGCCATCAACGCCGGCTTCCGGAACTATTGGAAGGCCAAGACGGGCGCCGAGGTGACTATCAACCAGTCCCACGGCGGCTCCGGCAGCCAGGCGCGCGCCGTGATCGATGGATTGCAGGCCGACGTGGTCACGCTGGCGCTGGCTTACGATATCGACGCCATCTCCGAAAAGGGCGGGCTGATCGCCAAAGACTGGAAGGGGCGCCTGGCGGAAAACAGTGCGCCGTACACCTCCACCATCGTCTTCCTGGTGCGAAAGGGAAACCCGAAACATATCAAGGACTGGAATGATCTGGTCCGCCCCGGCATTTCCGTCATCACGCCGAATCCCAAGACCTCGGGCGGCGCGCGGTGGAACTACCTTGCCGCCTGGGCGTATGCGTTGAAGCAGAACAACAACGACGAAGCCAAAGCCAAAGACTTCGTCACGCGGCTGTTCAAGAATGTTCCGGTGCTTGATTCCGGGGCGCGCGGCTCCACTACCACCTTCGTCCAGAGGGGAATCGGCGACGTGCTGCTGGCTTGGGAAAACGAAGCCTTCCTGGCCTTGAATACCACCGGGAAGGATCGCCTGGAAATCGTGATTCCTTCACTCAGCATTCTGGCGGAGCCGAATGTCGCCGTGGTGGATAAGGTGGCCGCGCGGCACGGAACCGCCGCTGTCGCCAAAGCGTATCTGGAGTATCTGTACACTCCGGAAGCCCAGGAGATCATCGCGCGGAACTACTACCGCCCCCGGCTGAAACAGGTTGCCGATAGGTACGCCGGCCAGTTCCCGCAGTTGGCGCTGGTCACCATCGATAAGGATTTCGGCGGCTGGCAGAAGACGCAGAAGAAGCACTTCGACGATGGCGGAGTGTTCGACCAGATCTATCAACCGGGAAGATAATGCGAGCTTACCGGTTCAAGCAATTCAGCGTGCTCCCCGGCTTCTGGCCGGCCTTCAGCGCCTCTACGCTGTATCTCACGCTGATTGTGCTTGTGCCGCTCAGCGCGATATTCCTGCGGACCGCGACGGCCGACTGGGCGCATCTCTGGAAGGTCGTCTCGTCTCCTCAGGTGGTGGCTTCGTACAAGCTGAGCTTCGGCGCATCCCTTGTTGCCGCGGTGGTCAACGCGGTGTTCGGTTTTCTGGTTGCCTGGGTGCTGGTGCGGTATTCGTTTCCGGGGAAACGCCTGGTGGATTCCATCATCGATCTTCCCTTCGCGCTGCCCACCGCGGTCGCCGGTATCGCTTTAACCACGATCTACGTGGATGGCGGCTGGGTGGGGCGTGTTCTCTCGCGCTGGGGCATTCACGTTGCATTCACCCCCATCGGCGTTACTGTGGCGTTGATTTTCGTGGGGTTGCCGTTTGTGGTCCGGGCCGTTCAGCCCGTACTGGCTGAGACGGATCGCGATATCGAGGAGGCCGCGCATAGCCTCGGCGCCACCCGCTGGCATACGTTCCGCCGGGTGGTCTTTCCTCTGGCTCGGCCCGCAGTGCTGGCCGGCTTCGCCATGGCCTTCGCGCGCGGCCTGGGCGAATACGGTTCTGTGGTCTTCATCTCGGGCAACATGCCCATGAAGACGCAGATCGCCCCGCTGCTGATTGTGACCCGGCTCGAACAATACGATTACGCGGGCGCTACCGCCATCGCCGTAGTCATGCTGCTGGCTTCGTTCCTGATGCTGCTGGTGATCAACGCGCTGAGTTCCGCCGACCGCGGCAAGGGGGCCAGATGACGGCTTTGGGCGCCGGACGCCGTGACCCGGCCATCGTCCGCTGGGGACTCACGCTGATCGCGCTGGCGTTTCTGGCGCTGTTCGTGGCCCTTCCGCTTGCGGCTGTGTTCGCGCAAGCCTTCGACAAGGGATGGAGCGTCTATCTGGCGGCCATCACCGACCCCGAAGCCCTTCAGGCGATCCGTCTCACGCTGATGGCTTCGGCGATCGCCGTGATCTCGAACTTGTTATTCGGCATCGCCGCCGCGTGGTGCATCGGCAAGTTCCAGTTCCGGGGGAAGAGCCTGCTGGTAACCCTGATCGACCTGCCGTTCGCAATATCGCCCGTCATCGCGGGCCTCATCTTCGTCCTCGTGTTCGGCTCTCACGGCTGGTTTGGATCGTGGCTCACCGATCACAATATGCAAGTCATTTTCGCCACGCCCGGAATCATCCTGGCCACCGTATTCGTCACCTTTCCGTTCGTGGCGCGCCAGTTGATCCCCCTCATCGAGAGTCAGGGAAGCGAAGAGGAGGAAGCCGGGTTGGCGCTCGGCGCCGGCGGCTGGCAGACGTTCCTGCGCATCACGCTGCCGAACATCAAGTGGGGTTTGCTCTACGGAGTCATCCTCTGCTCGGCGCGCGCCATGGGCGAGTTTGGCGCGGTCTCGGTTGTTTCCGGGCATATTCGCGGGGAAACCAATACCATGCCGCTGCACGTGGAGATTCTGTACAACGAATACAACTTTGCCGCCGCATTCTCCGTGGCGAGTTTGTTGGCGATCCTGGCGCTGGTCACGCTGGCCGCCAAGAGTTTTCTGGAGTGGAAAGTGAAAACTGAGATCACGGCGCACGCGCGCGAGGCGGCCGCGGCAGGCGGCAAGGGATAGCGGCATGTCCATTGAAGCTCGCAACATCACGAAAACCTTCGGCCGCTACGCCGCCCTGCGCGACGTGAGCCTTACCGTCAACGAGGGCGAACTGGTCGCGCTGTTGGGGCCTTCAGGCTCGGGGAAGACCACGCTGCTGCGCATTATCGCCGGCCTGGAAACGCCCGACGCCGGCACGGGCGGCGCGGTTCTGTTCGATGGCCGCAACGTGATTGACGATCGCGTGGGGGAACGCCGCGTCGGGTTTGTTTTCCAGCACTACGCGCTGTTTCGCAACATGACGGTGTTTGAGAATATCGCGTTCGGCCTTCGCGTCCGGCCGCGGAAAGAGCGATTGCCGGAAGAGAAGATCCGGGAGCGCGTGCGGGAATTGCTCGAACTCATCCAACTCGAAAGCCTTGCCGCGCGCTTTCCTTCGCAGCTTTCGGGCGGACAGCGCCAGCGCGTCGCCCTCGCGCGCGCCCTGGCCATAGAACCCAAGGTGCTGCTTCTCGACGAACCCTTCGGGGCGCTCGACGCCAAGGTTCGCCAGGGATTGCGCACCTGGCTGCGCAAACTGCACGATACGGTTCACATGACCAGCCTTCTCGTCACGCACGATCAGGACGAAGCCCTGGAGGTGGCCGACCGCGTGGTGGTGATGAACCAGGCGCACATCGAGCAGGTGGGCACGCCCGAAGAGGTCTTCCATCATCCGGCGTCGGAATTCGTAATGGATTTCATGGGCGCCGTGAACCTGTTCCACGGGCGCATCGAGAGCGGGAAGGCCGTGTTCGGCCCCCTGGTTCTGGACCACGCCGGCTCGGCGGCCTCGGACGGCCAGGCAGCCCGCCTGTTTGTCCGGCCTTACGATCTGGATATCACCCACCGTCCCGGCGGCGAGCCCGGCATCTGCGCTAGAGTGACGCGCGTTCAGGCGGCGGGCCCCCACGTGCGCGTGGAACTGCGCGCCGAGAGCGGCGAAGCCGTAGTGGTCGAAATGCCCCACGCTCAATTCCGGGCGGCGCGCGTGCACGCCGGAGACGACGTGTACGTGAGCGTCCGCGACGCCCGCATCTTCACCGAAGATTACTCCATCTGACGGCCTTGTATCAGGCTGCGCTCCAGGGCGCGATAAAATGGCAGCGGATGAGACTGACTCTTGCGTGTATCGCTGCGCTCCTGGTCTGCGCGCCGGCCAAGCCGCAGACGCTCCCCGGGTTCGCCGCGGGTTCCGTGCGCCCCGAACTGGATTGGGAAGCCCGGTTTCGCGTGATTCCCGACGCCGCCAACCTGCGTACTTACGATCAGCGGCTCAGCGCCCGGCCTCACCACGTCGGCTCCCCTTATGACAAGGACAACGCCGACTGGATATTCTCCCTGTTCCGCCAATGGGGGCTAGATGCCCGGATCGAGACCTTCGACGTCCTGTTCCCAACTCCCAAAGAGCGCGTTCTGGAACTGGTTGAGCCCGTTCCATTCACGGCCAAGTTGGAAGAGCCCGTTGTCGGCGGGGACCCGTCCACGGAGCAGCGCGCCGAGCAACTTCCCACGTACAACGCCTATTCGATAGACGGCGATGTCACCGCGCCTCTCGTCTACGTGAACTACGGCGTGCCGGACGATTACAAGGAACTCGATCGCCTGGGAATCTCCGTCAAGGGCGCTATCGTGATTGCGCGCTACGGATCGTCCTGGCGGGGCACCAAACCGAAGGTTGCCGCCGAGCATGGCGCTGTCGGGTGTCTCATTTATTCCGACCCGCGCGAAGACGGCTATTTCGAGGGCGAGACTTTTCCGGCCGGCCCCTACCGGCCCAAGGACGGCGTGCAGAGAGGCAGCGTCATGGATATGCCGGTTTATCCCGGCGACCCGCTCACGCCCGGAATCGGCTCCACCCCCGGCGCCAAGCGGCTTCCGCTGAGCCAGGCGGAAACGCTCACCAAAATCCCGGTAATGCCGATCTCCTACGCCGACGCGCAGCCGCTGCTGGCCGCGCTGGGCGGCCCCATTGCCCCGGAAGGTTGGCGCGGCGCACTGCCCATCACCTATCGCGTTGGCCCCGGGCCGGCGAAGGTTCGCTTGAAGCTCTCCTTCGATTGGGGAACCAAGACTCTGTACGACGTGATCGCTCAAATTCCAGGCGCCCAGTACCCGGATGAGTGGGTGATCCGCGGCAACCATCACGATGCCTGGGTGAATGGCGCCGAAGACCCCAGCTCAGGCGCCGCTTCGGTGCTTGAAGAGGCCCGCGGATTCGCGGCGCTGCTGCGCCAGGGATGGCGCCCGAAGCGCACCGTGCTCTTTTGCGTCTGGGATGGAGAAGAGCCCGGGCTGCTTGGCTCCACCGAATGGGCCGAGCAGCACGCCGCCGAACTAACGCGCAAGGCCGTGGCTTACATCAACTCCGATAGCAACGGCCGCGGCTATCTCAACATGGGTGGTTCGCAGTCACTCGAACAGCTCATCAACGGCGTGGCGCGCGAAATCACCGACCCGGAAACCAAGCGAACCGTGTGGAGCCGTCTTCAGGCGCGCTTGATCTCCGAAGGCGCCGATCGCCAGGAATTGCGGTCGCGCGCCGATCTGAGGATCAGCGCCCTCGGTTCGGGTTCCGACTACAGCGTGTTCCTTGACCACCTCGGCATTCCGTCGTTGAATCTGGGCTACGGCGGGGAAGACACAGGCGGCATTTACCACTCCATCTACGACGACTTCTACTGGTACACGCATTTCTCGGATACCGATTTCGCCTATGGACGCGCGCTGGCCCAAACCGCTGGGACGGCGGTGATGCGCCTCGCCGGGGCCGAACTGATTCCGTACGATTTCGGCGGCCTCTCCGACGCCGTGCGCCGCTACCTGAACGAAGTCGAGAAGTTAGCTCGGGACCAAGGTGACGCCGTGGCGGAGCGGAATCGCCAGATTCTGGATGGCGTATTCGCCGCTACCAACGATCCGCGCCGTCCCAAAGCGCTGCCCGTGGTGGAGCAGGTTCCTCCGACTCTCGATTTCGCGCCGTTGGAACACGCCGCAGGCCTGCTGCAAACGGCTGCCGAGCGCTACCGGAAGGCGGCGTTGCGCGCGGCCGGCGACGGTTCGAAACTGGCCGAGGCATCCACCGCCCAGGCGAACGCGAAACTGATGTTGGTGGAGCGCGCGCTCACGCTCGATTCCGGCCTTCCCAGTCGCCCCTGGTTCAAGCACCAGATTTACGCTCCCGGCCTCTATACGGGCTATGGCGTTAAGACCCTGCCGGCGGTGCGTGAAAGCATCGAGCAGAAGCAATGGGATGAAGCGGCCCGGCAGATTCCGCGCCTCGCCAAAGTGCTCGAAAGCGCTTCGCAGGCCATCGACTCGGCCGCCGCCCCGCTCAAGTAATCCGGGGCGCTATCGAATATTCGGAGATAGGAACAATCAAGGTATGAAGAAGTTATTGGGAATCTTAGCCGTCGGCCTTCCGCTGCTCGCGCAGGATCTGGCCATTTCGCCGGAGCGCATCCGCGAGCACACCCGTTTTCTTTCCATGGATCTGCTGGAGGGCAGGGGAGTGGGCGCGCGCGGCGGAGACCTGGCCACGGAATACATCGCCACGCAGTTTGCGCTGGCCGGGGCCAAGCCCGCTGCCGCCGATGGGACATACTTCCAGAAAGTGCCGCTGGTGGGCGTGGAAACCCAGCCGCAAACGCGCCTTTCCGCGTCCGCATCCGGTAAGACCGTTGACCTGCGCTGGCTCAGCGATTTCGTCGGCGTGAACGCCCGCCAGCAGGCGCAGGCAGGGTTCGAGGCCGAGGCGGTCTTTGTGGGCCACGGCATCACCGCGCCCGAATTCCAGTGGGACGATTACAAAGGCGCCGACGTCAAAGGCAAGGTCGTCGTGCTCTTCACGAACGAGCCGCAATCCGCCGACCCCAAGTTCTTCGAAGGCCGTTCGCTCACCTACTATGGCCGCTGGACTTATAAGTACGAGGAAGCCCTGCGGCACGGCGCGCTGGCTGCCATCATCATTCACACCACGCCCACGGCGGGCTACGGCTGGGATGTCGTCAGGAGTTCCTGGGGGCGCGAATCCCCATTCGTGAAACTGGCGGCGGGAGAAAACGATCTGGCGTTTGAGGGCTGGGTGACGCGTGAGGCCGGGCAGAGCTTGCTGGCGCTCTCGGGCAGAACCGTGGAAGAATTGCTGGCTGCCGCCGACCGGCGCGACTTCAAACCCATCCCGCTCGGGATTCGTTTCACCGGCAACATCACGTCCAAAGTGCGGTCGATTGAAACCCGCAACGTCGCGGCTGTGGTTCCAGGCAGCGACCCGAAACTGCGCGACGAAGTGGTGATCTTCAGCGCGCATTGGGACCACCTCGGCGTCGGCGAGCCCGTGAATGGCGACGCCATTTACAACGGCTCGATCGATAACGCTACGGGATGCGCGATGCTGCTGGAAATCGCGCGCGCCTGGGCCGCGCTCCCGCGGAAGCCCCGGCGCAGCGCGCTGTTTCTCGCGGTAACGGCCGAGGAGGGCGGGCTCCGCGGCTCGGAGTACTACGCCACTCACCCCCTCTACCCCGTCGCCAAGACGGCCCTCGCCTTGAACTTCGATGCGATCTACCCATGGGGCAAGGCGCTCGACGTGGTTCTGACCGGCGCGGAGCGAACCACGGCAATGCCCCGCGCCCAGCAAATCGCCAGGCGCCTGAACCTGGCCATCACGCCCGACGCGCAGCCCGAGCAGGGGCACTATTTCCGCTCGGACCATTTCTCGTTCGCCCATGCCGGCATCCCCGCGTTCTCCGTGGGCCATGCCACCGAATTCGCGGGCAAGCCCAAAGAATGGGCGGAACGCGGCTTCGCCGAGTACAACGTGAAGAACTATCACCAGCCTTCCGACGAATTTCACCCCGACTGGGATTTCACGGCGAACCAACAGGCGGCCGACTTTGGCTTTCTACTCGGCCAGGATATTGCTAACCAGGACGCTCTACCCGATTGGGTCCCAGGCGATCAGTTCCACCGCTGAGCGAGTGGGTAGGCCCCCCGGCTTGCCCGCCTAGGGGAGGCCCGGAGGGCCTCTCCTGCCTGAAACCGAATCAGCCCGCCTACCGCACGCGCACAACCGAGAATCCGCGCAGAGTCAGCACTTCACCGGCCTCCGCGACCTTTCCTTTGAAGTCCACCTGCACACCGTCCGTGTATGCCTGATCCACGCTCAGCACCCCTGTGCTGAAAGGCAGCGAGCTACCCCAGCATTGGTAGCTGAACTGCGCGCCCGCGGTCTTCAGGAACGCGTCCGCCCGCCCGCTGGCCAGGGCATCGGCCGCGCCGGCATCCTTTTGGAGAACCGTGCTCGCACCCCAGGCGAGCGCGAACGTGTAGCCGCCCTGCGTGCCTTGGTGCTCCAGGTCAAAGCGGATTTCCACGCGGTCGCCTGCCATCAGCATGCCGCCGGGTATCCAGCACGTCCCGACGCTCGCGAACTCCACGCTGTTGACGGCTGCTCCCGTGCCGCTGCACAGAATTTGCGGAGCTGCGTACAACTGCCCGCTGCCCGCATCGGTGCTTGCCAACCGGTATTTGGCAATGAGCGTGTCTCCGGGTTGCGGCGTGGATAGGCTTTGGAACTCGATGTTGCGTCCGTCAGCGGAGAAATCCATGCTGGCTTTCTGCAGCACGCCGTTGCGGTAAATAGTCAGGCTCTCCGGCGGCGCCGGCGTAGCTGTGAGGCTGAATGTCCGGTTAGCCCCATCCACGATCCCGGATAGCGTATCCGCGTCCACGAAGGAGGGCGCCGCTCCGCCGCACGGGCCTGTCGAACCATCCACCCTGACGCAATCGGTCGGAGATCCAACCACCGAATCGAGCGTACCCATGAGGCTCACCATTGCCACGCGGCCCACTGCGTACCCGGGTCCTTTCATCGGACGCGCCCCAAGGTCGGCGATCAGCCCCGTCACGCCGCTCTCGGCAAGCGGTGTGATCACCGCGCCGGTTTCTCCCGTGGATGGAGCGGAAACGGATGAAGTCAGCACCCGCACATCGCGCAGCCGCACCGGCTGTGCGCTCGACGGGACCGACCAGGACTCTTCGAACGAAACCCGCCCGTCGCTGGTGTACCGGGCTGTGTAATAAACGGCCGGCGTGCTGGTTGTGGTCGGCGCCAGTTGCACGCGTAAGTTGCCGTCGACGATCTTGATCGTCGTGCTCTGAGTAGCTATCGCGGATGCATCCATGGCCTCGAAGCTGGGCCATGAGATGGTAACCGAGCCGTTGAATCGCGTGCCATCCGCCTTATACAGCACGTCCTGTATGGTGGTCAGCGGTAGAGCGGCGTGCCCTGCAAGCGCGAACAAGGCCACGGCTGCGGCCAAACGAATCTTCATGAAAGCGGAACCCTCCTGCCGCCTTCAGTCTATCCGCCCGGCGCAATGGAACCCCTTGTTCCACGGGCCTTCAAGCGGGGCTAACCGCTTGAAACCGCGAATTCTAAAGGAATTCCGAATGTCTTGTGACCGGCGCCGATGATTCCTGCGGCCCGGGTCCTTGCAACCGCGGCTCCGAGCCTTCGGAGGACGCCTTACCCTGCCGCCGATTGAGGAATAGGTCGTGCCTGCGATCTAGCGGCGGCCATGCAGAAAGAGCCGGTACTTCGCCCCGCAATTCTAGGGAATATTCCTGTTTTCAGCGGATTTCGGGTCTGTTAATCTTTAGTTCCGTAACGAGGAGAACTATGTCGCGTACGCTAGCCCTCACGCTCCTTATCACACTCACGGCCGTCGTCGCACACGCGGGCGTCTTGACCTACGACACCACATTCTTCAGCGCTTCGGGTTCGACCCTCAATGGAGCGGCCGCGGGGTTTTTGCCAGTGCGGATCACGGGAACGTTTGACCCGGCCGACACCTATTTCTCCGACGGGGCCGCCTTGACCCCATTTAGTTCGATCACCGCTTACATAGACGAAACGGGCCCCTACACGGCGACTTTTCCGGGTTACTGGCGGCTTTTGACTTACGATTTTTCGGGCGAACACGCGGTCGGCTTTACGGATGCGCCGGGATACGCGGGATTTCTGGGCATCTTCTCGTCTGTCAGTGGCCCCTACGCATGGTACGCGCCGGGGCCCGTAACGTTCGGTGGGTACGTCGGCGCCAGTACCGGAGCTTGGATCACACTACCGCTGGGAGAAGCTGGTAATTTCGTATTCAACGCGAGTCAAGCTCCGATGACGGCGAAAATTACCTCCGGTGCGGTCCCTGAGCCAACGGGGCTGGCATTCGGTGGATTGGCCGCACTGGCGCTCGGCGCAAGGCTCCGTCGACGCAAAGCCTGAACTGCCCCCGCCGGGAATTTAGATTCGATTGGGAATCCGGACGCCGGCCGCCCCTAGTCGCCGGTAGCAACCAAGCTCACTCGCGCAATCCGCGGCCGACACGGAACCAGACTGCTAGTAAGCCCAGCGCCAAAGGCTCGCGCCCACGGTGAAGCCTGCGCCCACGGCAGCCAGCAGCACGATGTCGCCCTTCTTCAGGCGCCCTTCGCTGATCGCGTCGCGCGTTGCCAGCGGGATCGTAGCGGCCGTAGTGTTCCCGTAGCGCTGGATATTGATCATCACCTTTTCAGGCGCGATCACCAGCCGGTCGGCAACGGCGTTGATGATGCGGATGTTCGCCTGGTGCGGCACCATCAGGGCCACATCGTCGCCGGTGAGGCCGTTGCGCTTCAGCAGGTCGCGGCACGTTTCGAACATCTTGCGCACGGCGTACTTGAACACAGCCTGCCCGTCCTGATGCACGAAATGCAGTTTCTTATCCACCGTCTCGTGCGACGGCGGCATGCGGCTTCCGCCCGCCGGCATCCGCAGGGCCGGGCCGCCGGAACCATCCACTTCGCCCAGGAAATCGATAAACCCGCAGTCCTCGCCCTCGGCCGCGGGCTCAAGCAGCACCGCGCCCGCGCCGTCGCCGAACAATACGCACGTGGCGCGGTCCGTGTAATCGATGATCCTGCTCATCGTGTCGGCGCCGATCACCAGCACTTTCTCATGCGTGCCGCCGCCCACCAGATGCGTTCCCACATTCAGCCCGTAGACGAAGCTGGAACACGCCGCAATCAGATCGAACCCCCATGCGCCTTTTGCGCCCAGGCGGTGCTGCACCAGACACGCCGTAGACGGGAACATGTGGTCGGGAGTAACCGTGCAAACGATAATCGCGTTCACGTCCTTGGCGTCGATGCCATTCTGCGCCAGCGCGCACTTCGCCGCTTCCACGGCCATATCCGAAGTGGCCATGTCCGGGTCCGCGATGTGGCGCTCGTGAATGCCGGTTCGCTCCAGAATCCAATCGTTGCTCGTCTCTACCATCTTCTCCAGGTCCAGATTCGTGAGAAGACGCGGCGGGGTATAGCACCCAAGGGCGCTGATTTTCACTTTTCGCAAAGCTTCGTGTCCTTTAATTTCTAAGGGTAACCCATTGGCGCCGGAGCGCCCAAATTCACCGGCTACGCCGTGGCTTGGTTCGCGATCTCTTCCAGGCCGCGTTCCTTGATTTCCAGGTCGCGCATGATGAATTTCTGGATCTTCTTCGTTACGGTCATTGGGAAGTCCGAAACGAAACGTACGTACTGCGGAATCTTGAAGTAGGCGATCTTGCCGCGGCAGAAATCCTGAATTTCTTCCGGGGTCGATGTATGGCCATTCTTCAACCGTACCCACGCCACCACCGTCTCGCCGAGCTTTGCGTCGGGAATCCCGACCACGTATACGTCGGCGATCTTGGGGTGCGTGTGCAGAAACTGCTCAACCTCTACAGGATAAATATTCTCGCCGCCGCGAATGATGGTGTCCTTGGCGCGTCCCTTGAAGCTGATGTAACCGTCGGGCCGCATGATGGCGAGGTCCCCGGTGTGCAGCCAGCCCTCGGAATCCACCACCGCATCCGTCGCCTTCGGGTCCGCGTCGTAGCCCTCCATTACCAGATAGCCGCGCGTGCACAACTCGCCCTGTTCGCCGGTCGGAAGGTCGGCGCCGGTCTCCGGGTGGACGATCTTCACTTCGGTATTGGCCAGCGCGGGCCCCACCGTCATCACGCGGTGGTCGAATGTATCGTCCACGGAGGAAAGCGTGATTACCGGGGATGACTCGGTCTGGCCATACGGGATGGTCATCCGCTGTACGTGCATCCGCTCGCCGACCTTCTTCATGAGCTCGATAGGGCACGGAGCGCCAGACATTACGCCTTTGGTCAGCGAACTCAGATCGAAGCTCTCGAAATCCGGCAGTGACATCTCGGCCACGTACATAGTGGGCACGCCGTAGAGCATCGTGGCGTGCTCATTCTGGACCGCAGCCAGCGTGGCGTGCGCATCGAACTGCGGCGAAGGCATGATCAGCGTAGCGCCATAAACGCACGAAACCATGGAGCCGATGACCGAACCGAAACAGTGGTAGAGCGGAACCGGCGCGCAAATGCGGTCGTCCGGTCCTGCCCCGAGCGCCAAGCCAATCGCCATCCCGTTGTTGACCAGGTTGCGATGCGTCAGCAGCACTCCCTTCGGATTGCCGGTGGTGCCCGAGGTGTACTGGATATTGGCCACGTCTTCCGGCTTGCCTAAGTCCTCCGGGCAGTCCACGCCGGCGGCGATCATGTCTTCCCACGATTTCGCCCCGATATAGATCACGCGGTCGAGCGGTAGCGTCTCCCCGTTGCGGGATTCTTCGAGGATCTCGTGGTAGTTCGCCCGCGCGTCCTTCTCATGAAGGAACAAGGCGCGGATGTGCGACTTCCGGAGCACGTATCGCAGTTCGTGCGAACGGTAAGCGGGGTTTACGTTTACCAGCACCAGCCCGGCGCGCGAGGCGCTGTGCTGCAGCAGTATCCATTCCAGGCAATTGCTGGCCCAGATTCCGACGCGGTCGCCGCGGTTCAGGCCGAGTCCGGCCAGCCCGCGCGCGGTCCGCGTAACTTCGCGGTCCAGTTCGGCCCAAGTAAGCCTAACGCCTTGATGGCAAACCACCAAGGCTTCTCCCTTCGGGAACCTGGCGGCAGTATGCGCCAGAAGTTGTGAGATCGTTTTCTCGATCAGGGGGACAGCCGGACCGCGCGTATAGCTGAGCGCGGAGGCGCTATTTGTTGTCACGGAAACTTCAGTGTATTCGATGGCTCGCCCGCGTGGGGCTAAATTCCAGTTATGGGGTTATTTAAGATAGTGATACCTGAAATTGCCCGCCTCCGATTGCGTGGCTTCGAGGCTCGGCTCAGGCTCCGCGCAGTCCCCCGAAAAGGGGAGTGTCGCGCGTCTTCGCCGCGCTATATACTGAGCCCAAGTATGAGGAACTGCTTCGTAGCCCCCGTTTTGTCCCTCGCCGCCGCCTTTCTGGCGACTGCGCAGGCCCCGCCGAATGTCCCGAACGAAGGCGCCCGCCAGACGCAGGCGCCCAGCCTGCAAATCGATCGCGACATCGAATACGCTCGCCCCGGCGGCCGCTCATTGAAACTGGACCTTTACCGCCGCCTGCCCGCGGCGGCTCCCAGCCCGGTCGTGGTGTGGCTCAATTCCGGCGAGTGGTCCCCCGGCAGCAGGTATCCCACGCCCGCCGCCGCCCTCACTACCTATGGCTACTCAGTAGCCAGCATCGACTACCGGCCCGGCTCCGAAGCTCCGTTTCCCGCCCAGATCAACGACGCCAAAGCGGCCATTCGCTGGCTCCGCGCCAACGCCGCCAAATACAACCTGGACCCCGCCCACATCGGCGTTTGGGGATTCGGAGGCGGCGGACACCTGGCCGCCTTGCTCGGCACTTCCGGCGATGTGAAGGAGCTCGAAGGCGATCTCGGCAATCCGGATCAGTCCAGCCGCGTACAGGCCGTGGTTGATTTCAGCGGCCCCATCGACCTGCTCCGCATGGATAAGCTGGGGACCCAGCCGCGCTCCACTGCCGCGAATGCCCCCGAAGCCGTATGGCTCGGCGGCCCGCTGCCCCAGAATGCGGCAAAGGCGAAAGCCGCCAACCCGGTCACCTACATCTCCAAGGACGACGCACCCTTCCTGATCGTTCACGGCACGGCCGACGCGGAAATCCCCACCCGCCAAAGCCAGATTCTCGTTTCCGCCCTCAAGGTGGCTGGAATCGATGCGTCCCTCGAATTGCAGGTCGGCATCGGGCATGAGATCGGCCCGCTGCTGAACCAGCCGGTGCTCGAAATGGTCACGGGTTTCTTCTATCAGCGCCTGCGCGGGCAGAGGCAGGAAGCGCAGCTTTCGAGCTTCCTCGCCACCCCTTCGGATTCCTACGTGGATCCCATCGCGCTCGACCTGGCGGGAACGCTGTACAAGACTTACGCCACCCCGTCGCGCGGGCCGAATACCGTTGCCAGTTACCGCCTCTACCTGCCGCCCGATTACGAATCCAGCAAAACGCGCCGTTATCCCGTCATCTACTTCCTGCACGGCATGAGCGTGGATAGCAAGCGCCCGCTTACCGCCGGATACGTGGCTCGCATCGACGCCGATATCCGCGCCGGAATCATGCCGCCCGTAATCGTCGTAATCCCACAGGGCTTGAACGCAGGCTGGTGGGTGGATTCGAAGGACGGCAAGTACCCCACCGAAAGCATCATCGTGAAGGACCTCATCTCCCACGTGGACGGCGCCTACCGCACCATCGCGCGGCGGGAAGCGCGCGCCATCGAAGGCCACTCCATGGGCGGCTACGGCGCGCTGCGCATCGGCTTCAGCCACCCCGAGTTATTCTGCGCAGTCACGGGGAACTCGGCGGCCATGGTCCCCTTTGAAAGCGTGAACAACGGCCGCAACGGCGCTGACGCGCCAGCCGTGGTGACGTTCGGCAACGACCCGGCCTACTTCGACGCCGCCAGCCCCTTCACCATCGCCGAGAAAAACCCAGAGAAGCTGCGGACCCAGAAGATCCGCCTCATCGTGGGGGACAAAGACAACCTGATTGTACGTTCGGTGGCGCTCGATGAAACCCTGAAGAAGCTAAACGTGCCGCACGAGTTCACCCCCGTGCCGGGTTCGCCGCACAACCACGATCAGTTGCTGGCGTTCATGACCTGGGACCCGTTTGAGTTCTACGGCAAGCTTTTCGCCGGCGTAACGAAGTAGAGGAAAACGCGGGGGGCCGGGGGCGCGGCGCCTCCCAAGTATTCGCGCGGCCAGGTGGGGCAGGCGGTTCCGCCTGCCAGGGCCTTTTCAACAAACTCTAGAACTTCCGCCCTAGCAGATGCCCCGCTACCGCGCCAGCGGCGCCGGCCGTTCCGTAGCGGTCTCGAAACATCCTGAGGTATAGCGCCTGCGTGTTCCTGGGCGGCGGCTTCTTGCCGTCTTTCTTGTGCAGCTTCACCGCCCCCGAGGGGCACGTGCTCACGCACAAGCCGCAGCCGATGCACCGCTCTTCCGCCACTGCCGCCGGCTCGCTGCCCGAGGTGATTGCATCCATCTGGCACCGCGCTACGCAAGCGCCGCAGATCTCGCACGCATCGGCATCCACTTTCGCCACGAAATTGGTTTGAAAGGCGTCGACCGGCCTGGGCCATTTCTTCACCGTCGCCAATACTCCGCAGCAGCAGCCGCAGCAGCAGCAGACGAAGAGCGGGTCTTGCGTGTTTTGAGGCTGCAGAACCAGGCCCACGCGGTCCGCTTCGTCGAGCAGTTCCAGCATGCCCTCACGGCTCACTTCGCGCGCGCCGGCTTTGGCAATCATCATCGTCGCGGCCACGCCATACATCAGGCACGTCTGCCTTTGCCCGGTAAGGCGGCACGGGTCGCCCGTCAAATCCTTGCCCTGCTTGCAAACGCAATTCAACGCGGCGAACGGCCCGGGTGTCTCCAGGGTGAATTTGCGGATGTCGTCGTAGCTGGCCACCGCGCGGTCCACGCTGATGGATTTGTATACCGGAACGGTCCGCATCTGCGGCGTTGGCATGGAGTACAGCGCCCGCCCGAAGTCTTCTTCGAGGTATGCCCGCATGTCCGTCTCGAACTCGGGTGTGAGGCGGTTCACCTGCGCTTCATACATGCCCACCACAAGCGGCGCCTTTGCGTACAGAGGGCCGTCTTTGCCCGGCAGCTTCTGTATGGCCCCCTTATCGGCCATCGCATCGAGTGCCGCCCGGAGTTCGTTCTCGCCGATCTCGTGCTTCACGCGGGCATGGATTGCCCCGAGTTTCTCGGGTATTGCGCTCAGTTCAAGGGCCAGTCGCGCCTCCTCGGGTGTGAACAGCCGCTTCAGGATGCGGATTTCGACGCCCGATTCGGTGGCCGGAAAAGGAACCGGCATCCGGTCCAGGCGCCGCTGCAGCTCACGGTAGATCTCTCCATCCCCGGTATCCATGGTTTTACCTCCTTAGACGCTAGCCGAAACGGGCGCCAGCGGCAACCGATCCCCGTGAAGCGGGGCTACTCCCAAATTTCCGCCATGACCGCATTTGGGCCGGGGAGTACACTGAGGGTATTCGCCATGGCCATCGAAGAAAACGAAATCGAACCGGTTGAGAGCAATCTGGAGAGCAAGATCGAGGACGAGTTCGAAGAACTCCCCGTTCTGACAGTGCGCGATACGGTGGTCTTCCCCGGGGCGATGCTGCCCATCACCGTGGGCCGCCCGGCATCCGTCGCGCTGGTCAACTCGCTCGGAGAGAACCGCACCATCGCGGTAGTCTCGCAGCTCGATCCACGCGTGGATGCGCCCACCCCTGAAGACCTTTATCAGGTAGGCACCATCTGCGTCATGCACAAGGCGATCCGCGTTCCCAAGGAGAACCTGCTCCTGTTCTGCGAGGGAATTGAACGCATTCGCACACGCGTCTTCACCTCGCGCGAGCCTTTCCTGAAAGCGCGCGTCGAGCGGATTCCGGAACCGGAGCCCGACGACACGCCCGAAATGCAGGCCCTCCGGCAGAACGTGGCCGACCTGTTCCGCCAGATCGTGGCCGCCTCGCCGAACCTGTCGGACGATATCGCGACCACTGCTTCGCAGATCACCGATTCGGGACGCCTGGCCGATTTCGTAGCCTCGAATCTGCCCTCTCTCAGTCCCAAAGACCGGCAGGCGTTGCTCGAAGATCTGGATGGCATCTCGCGCCTGAACGTGATCCACCGCAATCTCACCAGGGAACTGGAACTCGTGGAGTTGCGCGGGCGCATCCAATCGCAGGTGCAGGGCCAGCTCTCGCAGAGCCAGCGCGAAGTCTACTTGCGCGAGCAATTGAAAGCGATCCAGAGGGAACTCGGCGAGGGCGACGATTCGGCGCGCGACACCGAGGAACTCCGCGCCAAGCTCGACGCCGCCGGTATGAGCGACGAAGTCAAGCTCGAAGCCCTGCGCGAGCTCAAGCGCCTCGGCCGCATGTCGCCCGCCTCGCCCGAATACGGCGTCACGCGCACCTATCTGGAGTGGATGTCCACCCTCCCGTGGAGCTCCTCCACCGGCGCCCATGTGGACGTGAAACGCGCCGCCGAGATTCTGGACGAAGATCACTACGACCTCGAAAAGGTGAAAGACCGCATCCTCGACTACCTCTCGGTCTTGCAGCTCCGTCCCGTATTGAAGGGACCGATCCTCTGCTTCGTGGGGCCCCCCGGAGTGGGCAAGACCTCGCTCGGCCGTTCCATCGCCCGGTCGCTCGGCCGCAAGTTCGCGCGCATTTCGATGGGCGGCATGCACGACGAGGCCGAAATCCGCGGCCACCGGCGCACCTATATCGGCGCGCTTCCCGGCCAGATCATTCAGGCCCTTCGTCGGGCCGGAACCAACGACCCCGTCTTCATGCTCGACGAAGTGGACAAGCTCGGGCGCGATTTCCGCGGCGACCCCGCTTCGGCCCTGCTCGAAGTCCTCGACCCCGAGCAGAACTCCACCTTCCGCGATAACTATCTCGACGTTCCCTTCGATCTCTCGAAAGTCCTCTTCATCACCACCGCCAACGTGCTCGACCCGGTGCCCGACGCGCTGCGCGACCGCATGGAGATCATCAACCTCGAAGGCTATACCGAGCATGAAAAGGTGATCATCGCCTTCCGCTATCTCATCCCGCGGCAGATCACGGAGAACGGCCTTGAGACTGACCGAGACATTCACTTCGGCGACGACGCCGTGCGCTTCATCGTCCGCCGCTATACCCGCGAGGCCGGCGTGCGCAATCTGGAACAGAAGATTGGCGCCATCTGCCGCAAGCAGGCCCGGCGCATCGCCGAAGGCACGCGCGAGCTGATGGAAGTCACTCCCGAGCTGGTCGAAAAAGATCTCGGCGCGCCGCGATACCGCACCGATACCGAAGTGGCCGACCGCACGCGCCGTCCCGGCGTCGCCGTGGGCCTCGCCTGGACCCCAGTCGGCGGCGACGTGCTCTTCATCGAAGCCGGCCGGATGCCCGGAGGCAACAAAGGCCTCATCATGACAGGCCAGTTAGGCCCCGTCATGCAGGAATCCGTGCAAGCCGCGCTCACCTGGGTGCGCGCCAACGCCACCAAATACGGCATCGACCCGGAGATTTTCAAGACCAGCGATATCCATATCCACGTCCCCGCGGGCGCGATACCGAAAGACGGCCCCTCAGCGGGCATTACCATGGCCTCGGCCTTGCTCTCGATGCTCACCGACCGCCGCATCCGCCCCAATCTAGCCATGACCGGCGAGATCACCTTGACCGGCCAGGTGCTGCCCATCGGCGGCGTCAAAGAGAAAGCCCTGGCCGCGAAACGAAGCGGCGTTAGGGAGCTAATCCTCCCCGCCGAAAATGAAGTGAATGTCCGCGAAGACCTGAAGAGCGAGCAGATCGGCGACGTAAAGATCAACTACGTAAACACCATGGAAGAGGTAGCGGAGCTAGCCTTGGAGAAGCCCGGCGTCTCCTGAGGCTCGCGGGTTCACTGCCGATACACAACCGCAAAGGAGTTTCCCCGGGCTTGCGGCCGGAGCTCCTGCTGTCGGCATTTTCCGGGAACCCCGTTTCCTCAGTCCGGTACCCTGATTCTATCGCTATGAATGACCGCCGAACTCGATGCCCAACAAGAACTCTAGTTCGTGTCTTGGCGTGGAGAACACCGGCTGACGTTCCTGGAAACCGCGTGAGAACCATAAAGAGTAGCGCAACTCCGGCTTTAAGTGGAGCCGCCGCAATCCGGCATCATAGGCCAACCCGACCGAGACGCCGCTGGCAACTTTGTTAGTCAGTTCCCCAGGTTGCGAAGACGTTTGGAAAGTATCCTTGTACCCAGCGATCACTAGATCTTGGATAACGCGAGTGCGCTGGGTGAAGCCTGACAGGAGCGAGAACACTGGTCCGGCTCCAACACTTATACGCGTGAGCGGCGTCCAATGTAGAAGCACGGGCATCTCGAACCGGTTTCCTGTTGTATTCGACCACGTGGAAACGGTTCCCGCATCCGACGCACTCTGACCATAAGAAGAGAAGGAATTATAACTTAGCTTGCGGTATAACACGTCAAGTTCCAGGTCTAGCCGATGTGGCAGCGACGCTCTGATTGTTGGCCCAAGAGTGTAGCGCAGCGTCTTCGATCCGTACGACTGGCGTCCGTGCGGCAGGCCACCGACTCCAACCGAAAAGTTCTCTGTAATGGGACTTCCAACCTTCATCCCGATCGCCAGCGGTTGGCCGACCATAACGCTGCAAAGGGCGACAAACAACGCGGGGAATGATCGCATGCCCTACGTCGAGCACGCCAACCACCAAACGAATTCGATTGTGTACTTGAAGTGGGGTTATGGGACAGAACCGCCTTTTCGCTTCAGTCCCCGCCTTTGGCCCCCCGCGTGCTCATTACAACGTGTCGCACACTAACTCGAACAGAAACGTACACAAACACAAATGCCCCAAAGCGAAGATCCCAGGAAGCGGCCCCTGTTGACGGCCGAACAACTGCACCGAATGATACGTCCGGAGCCCCCGAGGACGAAACGGGGAACCCCCCGCGAGGAGTTCGCGAAGCTATTCCGCCTGTCCGCCAGCGCCAGCGCAGCCTAACGTAACCGCGAGGCTACACCCCGGCTCGTTTTGTGGCGCAGGCTTCAGCCAGGCCACCGGCTGGCGCCGGATTGAACAGACTGTGACCATGGCTTCCTCTGAGCTGAACCGTACCGGCCTGCCATTCTGGCGAACCGAATCATACGACCACTACGTGCGCAATCCGGAAGAGGGCAGCAGGATCGCGGCGTACATTGAAGCCAATCCGGTCAAGGCGGGCTTTGTTTCGAGGCATGAGGACTATCCGTGGTCTAGCGCGAACCCGAGGCAGAAAGTCGAGATGAATCTCGACTCTGCGCACTGGCCTGTGACCCCTGGTCAACCCGTTTGTTTTCAATATCTGCTTGGGGCAGAAAAACGGAAGCTTCGCTGGTTGGCTTCCGCCGTGTCACAGTCTGTTCAATCCGGCGCCAGCCGGTGGCCCGGCTGAAGCGCGCGCCACAGTCTACCCCAGCAACCGCGGCAGAATCTCTCCCGCCGGCCCCTTGAGCGCATACGCCACCTCGCCCCCCGGCAGCGATGGCTCCGTATTGATCTCAATTACCTGAGCGCCCGATTCCACAGCGTAGGGCACAAGCCCGGCCGCGGGGTACACCACCGCCGACGTGCCGATCACCAGCAGCACGTCGGCGCGGCAGGCAGCCTGTTCGGCTTGCTCCATCGCGCCATCCGGGAGCGATTCCCCGAACCACACGATGGCCGGACGCGCCATCGCCCCGCACCGGCAGCGCGGCGGCAATTCAGGCAGAGGCACGCGCCGGTCGGTCCACTCCGCCCGGCATTCCGTGCATCGCATCCGCCAGATGTCTCCATGCAGCTTCACGGTGTTGCGCGACCCCGCCAGATCGTGAAGCCCATCCACGTTTTGCGTGACCAGCGTGAACTTTTCCCGCCCGTTCTCCAGGTCCACCAGCGCGCGATGCCCCGCGTTCGGCGTGGCCCGCGCGATCAGTCCGCGCCGCCAGTCATACCACTCCCAGACCAGGCGCGGGTCCCGTGCGAAGGCCGCGGGGGTGGCGAGGTCCTCGGGACGCCACTGCCTCCACATGCCGCCCGGCCCCCGGAAGGTCGGAATCCCGCTTTCGGCCGAGATCCCGGCGCCGGTCAACGCCACAATCGAACGCGCGCGGGCCAGCAACTCCCGAGCCTTTTGAATGCCATCCACAGCGTCTTCTCCAGTGGCCCCAAGTGCTGTTGGGGAATGCCACCGGCGCTATCATAACAGCAGGTTCCCCCCAATGAAGCAGGTCCGGTTATGAAACTGTGGATTCCGCGCGCCGCATTCTTGCTGGCGCTGGGCATGACGGTCCCTATCGGCGTCCATCCGGTAAGCGCAGGCCCCGCGCCCGCTCCACAGGCCCCGGGGGCCGCCGCGTCCGAGGATGAAAAAACGCCTGACGGCCGCTCCAGGGCCGAAGAGATTTTGAAAGACGAGCACAAACAGAACTTGCAGGATGCGGCGGCTTTGGCCGAATTTGCCGCACAGCTCAAGACCGATCTGGAAAAGAACGACCGCTACGTCCTGTCTCTTGATTCGCTGAAGAAGCTCGATGAAATCGAGAAACTCACTAAGAAGATTCGGGCGCGCATGCGCCATAACTAGCGTGCTGCTCGGCGCCGCCTCGGCCCAGCAGACCCCGCCCGCGAAGCCCCCGGCGTTTGCCGTTGCGGATACAGACGACCTGTCTCAATGGCAAACGTGGGCCGGGAGCCTGGGCTGGCGCGTGCTCGCGCCCACCGGCTTGCCCCCCGACGCGGGGATCGATGCCCGCGTACTGGCTCTCGCCGCCGCCGTCCGGCAGGCCGCCGCCAACGGGGAAATCGATCCGGACCGCGTCTACCTCGCCGGGCGGGGCGAGAGCGCCGCTGCCGTCTTCTATGCCGCATCGCGCAGTCCCGACGTGTGGGCCGCCGCCGTCGCCGTGGGGGGGACCCTCGCCGCGGCGCTCGATACAAACCGCATCTTCGCCGCCAATTTCGGCCGCTTCCCGGTCCTTTGGGCAGCCGAAGGGGAAGAGCAGAGGGCCCTTGCGGCGAAGCTGAATGCCGCCGGCATTCGCATTGAGTTCCGCCCCGCCGCGGCCTTGTCTCTCGCCGAAATCGCCCAGTGGCTCGCCGGCAAGTCGCGCCCCCGGTCCCCGTCACTCGTCGATTGCGAGACCACGTCGGAAGCCTTCGGAAGCTGCTACTGGGTGCGCATGATGGCGTTTGACGCAAATGCGCGCAATGACGTGCTGCCCCTGTCGCTGGTCCGCGGCGAACCCATGGCCTCTCTCGATTTGGGGCCGTTTGAGTATGCCGAAAAAGACCCCGGGCCGGGCATCCTCGTTACCGCCCTCCCACCCAAGTACAACGGGCCGCTCAAAGAGGGCGACCGCATCATTTCCGTCGATGGCAAGCCTCTCGCCGATGCCCGCGCCTACCAGGCCTTTCTCAGGTCCGGCACGGAAGAGAAGAGCGTGGGCGTTATGGTCCAGCGCGGCAAGGAGCGCAAGCGCATCGAAACTCGCGTTGTGCCGCGCAATGTGCAACCGTTCGTAAGCGCGCGCGTGCAGGCCCGCTACGTTCCGGAGGATAGCGAAATCCAGATCGTCAGCCGCATGGTTACGCGTATGCAGGTGACGGTTCCGCCCGAATGGCTTCCGGTAACGCTCTACTGGAACGGCCTCTCTATGCAGGACCTAAACCAACCGGGTTGCATCGCGCTGCGCACCGAGCAGGAGATTCTGCGTGCCGAAAAGTGCCCCTAGGCCGCCCTTCGTGCCCGCCGGCCGTCCCGGCGCCGCCCCCGATCGCGATGCCGCCATGCGCAAGGCTATCCGCCAGATCCCCCGCGGCAAGGTTGCCACGTACGCCCAGGTGGCCGCGGCCGCCGGTTATCCCCTCTACCACCGCCACGTAGCCCAGTTGCTGCGCCGCGAAGGCAACGCGCTGCCCTGGCAGCGCGTGGTCGGCGCCGGAGGCCAGATCAAGCTGAAGTACGAAGCCGGTCTGGAACAGCGCGCCAGGCTTCGGATGGAAGGGGTAGGCTTCCGCGGCGTCCGCGTGGATATGGCGGCTCACCAGCACCGCTTCCGGACGTGGGAATTCGATCTAGAATGAGGGACTTGCGGGGGCGGAAAAGCAGGGCCGTGTATGCCGGCCCTCCCCCGTTACGGCAGCGGACTAGAAGCAGGTCTGAAAGCTGCTCCTGCGCAGTCGTTTCTTCAGCTCAGATGCCGTAGCCACAATTTCCACAGATCGTGGAATTATGCGGCATCTGCGATGTGCATTACCCGAATAATACAACACAACGCGAGTTTCCGCAATTCGGATAGTTGATGGTTTTCAGGCGGGTCAAACGGGGAAGCAAAGGGTTTCGGGCGGAAGCGCGCGGCGCTTCCGCCCCTCAAATACGACTAGCCGACGAGTTCGGGTTCGTTGATGCAGGAACCGCAGTCCTTCTTCGCTTTCACCGAGAGCCGGCGGAACTCTTCCTGCTCTCTGAACGGAACAGAAAATTCCTTCTCGATGCGTTCGCGGTAAACCGGGCCGGAATTGTACGCGCAGAAAGGATAGATCAGCCCGTTCGGCGCGGCGTAGTGAATCACGCAGCGCTTCACGCGCTCCACGTCGTAGTTATACGAATCCATGAAGTGCATGCCGGCCAGCATGAGCGTCTTGTAGGTGAAGCCTTCCTTCTCCTTGGCGCCGCGGCCGTAGTTCTTGTCCGTCAGGCCCTGTAGGGTCTGCAGAAACTTGGCGAAGGTCAGCCCTTCCGGCGCCCGTTCTTCGTGGAAGTGCTTCCGCAGGCTGTTCCACGCTTCGAATTTGGTGAAGATCTGGAAGCGGCGCTTGCCGGCCTTGCGGGCCAGAAGGTCCATATCCTGGAGCATGGGCCCGATGTCGATGAAGCGCGTGGCGGGCGTGGCCTTGCGGTTCTGGTCCACGAAGAAATACGTGCCCAGCGAGCAGTGCGGGTGGCACGTCAGGGTGGTGGTCTCCTCGCCCTTCATCGCGCTGATGAGCTTGGAGAAGGGCGTCACGCAGGCCAGCGGGAACCAATCCTCCTGGGCTCTGGCGAAGCCGGTCTGCTCTTCCACGGCGTGCGCGAAATCCGAGAGCGTGAAGCGCTTCTCTTCCAACTCGTGCTTCGCGATGCGGCCCGTGAACGCCACCGGCTGGAAGCTGATGCCGCTGGTGCAATCGATGTATTCGATTGCGAGGCGCACAATGTCGCCGATCTGGTGGTCGTTGAGCCCCTTCACGATCGTCGGGACGAAGACGATCTTCAACCCGACCTTCCTGACGTTCTCAATGCACTTGAGTTTCTTTTCCCACAGCGACTCGCCGCGCGTGCGCTTGTAGATATCGTCGCAAACGCCGTCGAATTGCAAATACAGTGTGTGCAGGCCCGCGTCCTTGCACTGTTGGGTGAATTCGAGGTCCGTAAACTTCAGGCCGTTCGTCGCCGCCTGAATGTGCGAGAATCCCATCTCCTTAGCCAGGCGCAGCACGTCCAGGAACCGCGGATAGATCGTCGGCTCGCCGCCTGAGAATTGCACCACGCGTCCCGGCACCGGCTTTTGATTGCGCAGAGCTTGAAGCATCTTGCGGACCGTCTCGAAATCCGGCTCATAGAGGTGGCCGGCGGCGTTCGCATTGGCAAAGCAAACCGGGCAGGTCAGGTTGCAGCGGTTGGTCAGGTCCACGTTCGCCAAACCCGTGTGGCTGGTATGCAGGTTGCACAACCCGCAGTCTTCCGGACAATTGGTGGCCGTGGTCACGGCCGGGTTGTCCAAACCGCGGTTGTCGCCGAAGGTCCAGTCTTCCATCTTCAAGTACAGCTTGACGTCGGAGAAAACGATGTCGCGGAAGTCGCCGTGCGTCTCGCACGTCTTCTCCATGACGACTTTTCCGTTCTCCTCAAAGATCCGCGCCTCAATCAGTTGCGTGCATTCGGGGCAAAGCGATTGAGTCGTCTTGGGAAGCCCCTTCTTGAGGGGCTGGATGGGAGTGCCCGTATAGGTAGTTTGGGGCTGAAAAACCTGGAAGTCCGCCATGGCCGCATTGTAGTGGTACAGCCTGTGGAAAACCACATTCGGAGGCTAAACTGCGAATTCTACCCCCCGTTCGGGGAAATACGGGCGCCGAATGGGCCTGCTGAAGTCGCGTTCACCCCTCTTTTCCGGGGTGGCCGGAGCCCCGTATCGCGCTGAACGGAAAGAGCCCCAGCCCTGGAACGCGCTATCCTGAGGGCTTGGTTTCCGCACTCGATTTTCCCCATGCGGCGGTCGCCTTCGGGGCCGCGTTTCTGGCCGGCGCAATCAACTCGGTTGCAGGCGGCGGCACCCTCGTCTCGTTTCCCGCGCTGATCTGGCTCGGTCTCGGTTCCATCACCGCCAACGCCACCAGCACCGTAGCCATTTGGCCGGGAACCGTGGGCAGCGCCTGGGGCTATCGCCGGGAACTGGGGCAGGCGGAGCCGCGGTTCCTGGCTCTCATCGTCCCCAGCCTCATCGGCGGCATCACCGGCGCCGTACTGCTCAAACTCACCCCTACTTCCACCTTTGACCGTCTGGTCCCCTTCCTGATTCTGTTCGCCACCATCCTGTTCACGGTTCAGGAGCCCTTGCAGCGCTTCTTCAAGAGCGCCAACGGCGCGCGGCGCCACTCCCGCGCCTGGTTCACGGGCGTGCTGCTCTTCCAGTTGCTGGTGGGCCTCTACGGCGGCTATTTCGGGGCCGGCATCGGCATCCTGATGCTGGCCGCCCTCAGCATCATGGGGCTGCGCGACATCCACGAAATGAACAGTCTCAAGGTGGTATTCGGGGGATCGGTGAACGGCATCGCCGCGCTCTACTTCATCTGGGCCCGCATGGTTTACTGGCCCTATGTGCTGCTCATGGCAGTGGCCGCGATCCTGGGAGGATACGGCGGCGCCGGCGTAGCGCGAAAGATAGGCCGCAAAGCCGTGCGTTCGATCGTCATCGCCATCGGCTTCGGTATGGCGATCTCGCTCTTCTTCAAGAAGTAGTTCAGGCGAGTGCGGGCGCGACTGGGATGCCGGCGCTCATCATGGCCGATTCCACTTCAGCCGGACGTAGCCGCGTAGCGTCGTATTCCACCATGATGCTGTCGAGCGCCGGCGCCACCGTGATCTTCTGAATTCCATAAAGCGTGTGCGCCTCGGCGATGCGCGTCAGCAGCAGATTATCCAGTGGACGTTCGAGCCGCAGCACAACCTGCATCTTCGTCATACCAATCCAGAATACACGGTTAATCTGTGCGACTCCGCGTCAAAGCACAGCCGCCCCAAGGCGAACACCCTCCCCGAAGCGCGTGATCTCCGCTTCCTCCGCGCTCTCAGGTTTTGACTTTGAACGCCAAAGTCTTCTCTGCGTTAATCTCCGCGTCTCTGCGACTCCGCGTCAAAAGAAAGCCGGAACCCTTACCTAATCCCCGCGTGATGATTCACGGGACCGCACCCCGCGCCCAATCCCGGGTTCGTCCGAATCGCTTCCTGGATAAACGCCTTAGCGCGGACTACTGCATCGGCCAACGGAAAGCCCTTTGCCAGGCATGCCGTAATCGCCGCCGAATACGTGCATCCGGTGCCGTGCGTGTGGCGAGTGTCGAAGCGCGGGGCGGTGAACTCGCGCATCTCCCGGCCATCGAAGAGCACGTCCGTAGCGGCTCCGGCCACGTGTCCGCCTTTGATCAGCGCCGCGCGCGCCCCCATCTTCACCAGTTGCTCAGCAGCCTCGCGCATGGCCGCGAGATCGCGCACCGGCCGTCCTGTGAGCGCTTCGGCCTCTGGCGCGTTGGGCGTAATCAGCGTTGCGCGGGGAAGCAGGCATTCGCGCACGGCGCGCACCGCGTCCTCGGGCAGCAGCGGCAGTCCGTGCTTGCTCACCATCACCGGGTCCACCACCAGTGGAAAGCGGAACGCTTCCGCCGCGCCGGCCACCGCCTCCACCACCGCGGCCGAACCGAGCGCGCCCGTCTTCGCAGCGGCCGGTGGAATGTCCTCCAGCACGGCCCAAAGCTGCTCCAGAATCAGCGAGGCGTCCATTACCTCCACGCGCGAAACGCGCACCGTATTCTGCACCGTGAGCAGCGAAATCACGGCTTCGCCGTAAACCCCAAACTGGTGGAAGGTCTTGAGGTCCGCCTGGATTCCGGCGCCCCCGCTGGGGTCCGACCCGGCAATGGTCAACGCGACGGGTAACATTCTGATCCAGCATAACCAACCAACCGCTGTACAGGCCAGTTAGCTGCGGATATGGGTTCGCACAGCCGTATGTGCGATTCCATACCTGATTATCCGAAACCCTCCGCCCGGGTATCCGAAGAGATAATCGGAGCCCAATACAGCTTGAGTCAATTCAGAGCCGCCGCGCTTGTGCTGCTGGCTGTAGCGCAGCACGCCCCGGCGCAGAACCCGATTCGCTTGAAACTGCATACCATTGAGCCCGGGCAGGGGGCGAACCTTCTGGGCGCGGCCGTCAACCGCGGCCTTCCCGCGCTGCCGCGGCATTGGCTGATCCAGTTCCGGTCCCATCCCACGGAGGAGATTCGAAACGAACTCGCGCGGCGGGGTATCCGCGTGCTTGACTACGTGCCGGATTCCGCACTGATGGTTTCCGCCGACGGCCAACCGGACCTGGAAGGCCTGGACGTGGACTGGCTGGGGCGGCTGGAGGCGGCCGATAAGCTGAGCCCGCAACTGGCCCGCCGCCAATCCCCCGCTTTCCTCGTCGTTTTTCACCGTGACGTGGACGCCGATGCGGCGCGCGCCGTCGCCGCCGGTCTCGGCTTTCAGGATCTGCCGAATCCCAACCTGCTGCCCGGGCAATTGGCGGTCACCGGAAACGCCGCCCGCCTGGAGGAACTGGCCGCGCGCGACGAAGTCTCGTACATCCTGCCGGCGTCGGCCGATGTGGCCTCAGGGGCCGCGGTGATTGCTTGCCCCGGCGCTATCGTGGACGCCGGCCCCATAGGGGAGTACGCCGGTGTCGGCGCCGGGTGGAGCAGGGGCGCCGACGGAACGGCCGCGCTGCACTACACCATTTCCTCGTTCCCTTCCGAGATCCCGCCCGCCGAGGCGCGCGGCGAAATCGAGCGCGCCATGCGCGAATGGGCCAAGTACGCTAACGTGACCATCGGCGCCGGTGGGCTCGCCTCCGCTGCGCGAACGGTGGCGATCCTCTTTGCGTCCAATGCCCACGGCGACGCTTATCCCTTCGACGGGCAGGGCCGCGTGCTGGCGCACACCTTCTACCCCGCGCCGCCTAATCTCGAACCCGTGGCCGGAGACATGCACTTCGACGCCGAGGAATCCTGGAGGATCGGCGCCGATACCGATCTGTTTACCGTGGCGCTGCACGAACTCGGGCACGCCCTTGGACTCGGGCACTCCGACCAGCCCGGGGCCGTGATGTACCCCTACTACCGTTACGCCACCGGCCTGACCGCCGATGACATTGCCGGCATACGCAGCCTCTACGGGGCCGCGCAGGACGATGGGGGCGGCGACCAGCCGTCCGTGCCGTCAACTCCGTCCACGCCATCCACGCCCTCCACGCCGGCAACGCCGGCAACGCCCGATCCGCCCCCTGCCGCGGATAAAGTCGCGCCCTCGCTGCGCATCGTCTCGCCGTCGTTCACCATCGTCTCCACCTGGAGCGCTACCTTCTCGATTTCGGGGACCGCCGGGGATAACGTCGGAGTGGCCGCGGTGAAGTGGGCCACATCGGCCGGCTATTCGGGCGAGGCTTCCGGCACGGCCGCCTGGTTCGCAAAGATTCCGTTGCTGGTTGGGACCAATACAGTCACCGTACGCGCCTACGACGGCGCCGGAAATTCGGCGTGGCGCACCCTAACCGTGGTACGTCGCTGAGGATTCTGAGAATTCTCACTTAGTACCCTCGTTTCTCCGTCTCTCGGGCCGATAGATCAAGCAAATGGGAGCAGATGTAATGGCAGCGGCGCCGTTCGGCGCCTTCATGGGAGGATCTCTCGCCGGTCCGGCGTTGAGAGATGCATGGTTCGGGCCTCAGAGCGCCGGTGCTGACGCTCGCGGAGTTGACCAGGAGGCCGAGGGCTTCCGCCTCAGCGAAAGCGAGGGCATCCTATTTGCCCTGGCGCATGCCGTGGAACAGCGCGATCACAGAACCTCGGGCCACTGTGAGCGCCTTGCGTTCATGAGCGTGGCGCTGGGAATGGCCACGGGCCTGGACACCCGCGCGCTGCTGTCGCTTTACCGGGCGGGCTATCTGCACGATGTCGGCAAGGCCGGCATTCCCGATTCGATTCTGTTCAAACCCGCCTCACTCACCCCTGAGGAATGGGACGTCATGCGCACCCACCCCGAGCGCGGCGAGACCATCTGCCGCCCCCTGGCATCGCTCGCGCCCGTGTTGCCTCTAATCCGCCATCACCACGAGCGTTGGGACGGCTCCGGTTATCCCGACGGCCTGGCCGGAGAAGAGATACCGCTGGGCGCCCGCCTGCTGCAGGTGGCCGATATTTACGATGCGCTCACCACGCAGCGCTCCTACAAGCCGGCTTACTCGCCCCGTTTCGCGTTGCGCATCATCCGCGAGGAGACCGCCCGCGGCTGGCACGATCCGAACGTGGTCGATCTGTTCCTGCGCCTGCACGAAAGCGTGCTGATCAAGATCGCCGAGTTCACCGGCGGGGCCGACCGCAGTCTACAGGCGCTCCGCGCCGCGCTCGATACGGTCCAATCCTACTTGCGCCTGGACCGCTGCGCCAAATGGGGAGTCCTCTAGCCTCGGCGCCGGATTAGCCCGCGGGCGGTGTTGCCCCTCGGATATTCCCTCCCAACAACCCGCGCTGGCGCACACATATTCAGTGGCGCAGGGCTCCCGGCCTGGGCGCCTGGACACTGCCTATACGCTTCGGGTTAACGCCCTCCGCCGCGGGGCAAAAGGCGTCCCAACCCTACTTCCCGTCCCGCACCTGCTGCGAGAGATACCGCTCGTAGCCGAGCTCGCCGATCTGGTAAATCTGGGCTTCGAGCCAGTCCACGTGTTCTTCTTCGTCTTTGAGGAGCTTCTCGAACAGTTCGCGCGAGGCGTTGTCGCCCTCTTCCCGCGCGATCTGGCTCATCCGGTTATACATGGCTACGGCATTGATTTCCAGTTGGAGGTCAGACTGCAGCTGTTCCCGGACGCTTGCGCCGATAGAGAGCTTCATGGGCTGGGTCATATCCGGCGTGCCGTCGAGGAAGAAGATGCGTTCAATCAACTTCTCGGCATGCTTCATTTCGTCGATCGATTGCTTTCTGACGTGGTCGCCCAGCCGGCTGTAGTGCCAGTTCTCGCACATCTCGGCGTGGATGAAATACTGATTGATCGCCACCAGTTCTTCGGCGAGAGCCTCATTGAGCGAGGCGATAACTTTAGGATTGCCCTTCATATCCCGAGATTCTAGCACTTGGGGGCAGGGAATACGGGCGGAATGCGCGCTGCCATCCAGGGAACCTCCTCACGCTCGAAGCTGAAAGCCGCGGATCGCCATGCTATTCTGTCATAAGACCAACGCCGCTTCGGAATACCGCAAGCAGTAGCCGTCCAGACCCAAGGAGAGATGGCCGAGTGGTTGAAGGCGCACGCTTGGAAAGCGTGTATAGGGGAAACTCTATCGAGGGTTCGAATCCCTCTCTCTCCGCCAGTACAAACCGGACACACCCGCCGGCTCCAGGCTCTACGGCCCGTTTCTTGTGTCAGGCCTGAGACCCTGTTTATACCCCGCGGCAGCCTGGCTTGGCTGCGTTTAGCTCCTGGCGCAAGCGGCGCCGCCGCGCTCCTATCTGCAAGTAGACAAAAGAGATCGAGGGGATCTTGTCAGGCAACTCAGGCCAACCCGGCCAGTACGTCGTCGCCTTGCGCCTCGGTGGAATTCCCGTTGCGAGCGGGCCGGTGAAGGCGTACACTTCCTAGCGAAAGAACGGAGGTCGTATCAATGTTTCTTTCAAGGAAGTTTGCGCTGTGCGCCGTTTTCGCTGCGGCGCTGGCGTGTGCTCCCGCATTTGCGAACACAACCGCGGTACTGGAGTTCGATGAGAACGGAAACGGCACCCTCAGCTTTGACGGAGCGCCGGCCACTCCGCTTTACTGGAATGTGATTCCCGACCCGGCCAACGGCAATAGGCCCACGCTCTGGTACTTCATGGCCGGGCCGCCGACGCTGACGCTGGGCGATCTGGTGATCTTTGAGCCGAACACAACGGTAGTGTCCGATCTCTTGCGGTTTTCGAATGAGGGCGGCTTCGGCATATTCGTCTACTCCGACAACTCGGATGGCGTTGACGAGTTGGCCGACGTCAGCGGTATTCCGTTTCCCCCGTTCATGCAACCCACGGCCTTCACCGAGGAAATCGGGCCGGAGGGCAACAACTACGTCAGCTACATCCCTGTTGTCGGTCAGCCTGGGTCTGTGTATGGATACGACGTCACTTATGTGTTCCACAGTGACGTTGGTGGCATTCCGGAGCCGGGGAGTGTCCTGCTGATGATGTCTGGCGCCGCCGCGTTGTTACTGCTGCGCCGTCGCCGCTAGCCGGCTTGCGGCCTGCTGCGCCCGGTGGGTGCGTCTGTGAGAGCGTGCGCGGCGCTCCTCGGGCTGCTCCCGTATGGAAAGCGGAGCCATCGCGCTCAGGTCGGTGTGGTTTCCTCCGCCCGCCCGTCAATCCTGGCCCCAGTCCTCCTGCCCGTCCCCGGGCCGCGCCGTTCGCATAATCCGTGTGTTCAGCTCCTTCAGGCGCTTGAACTCCTGCATCCATTGCTTGAGGGTTAGCGTATTAATCGTCCGCACTCCCACCGAGTGGTTCAGCCAATCCGCCGCTTCGCCCTGCCTAAAACAGAAGTGCCCCTCGGCCTTTTCCAGGCGCGCGGTATGCCCGCGCTTCGCCAGTTCGGCGTTGATCGTGTTCAAATCCAGCCGCATGGAACCCCCACTCAGATTATCCGCCCTGCGGCGTGCCGCGCGTAGAAAAGCGCCGGCTTCGCTGGTATCCTATTCCAGTGCTCCGTATCCGGTTGGCCGTTTTAGGCGCGGTTCTGGCTCTGAACCCGGCCTTTGCGCAGCAGCCTTCGGGCGAGGTGCGCGGCTCCGTCGTGGATGCCCGCGGGGGAGAAATGCTGGCCAGCGTCATGGTCCAGCTTGTCGGTGGGCCGTACCGCGCGGTCACCGATAGCGCCGGCAGTTTCCGCATCCCTTCCGTCACGCCCGGCGATTACGTGCTCACCGCCTCCACGGTCGGCTACCGCCTGATCCGGCAGCCCTTCCACGTCGGCGCGGGAGAAACCAAGGAGTTCGAAATCATCCTCAGCCCCGATACGTTCCGGCGCACCGATTCCGTTGACGTCACCGCCGGCCCGTTCGAACTCGCGCGCCAGGATAGCCCGGGGACGCTCGTCCTGGCCGGCAATGACGCCAAGAACCTTGCCGGCGTGCTCGGCGACGATCCCTTGCGCGCCGTGCAAAGCCTGCCCGGGGTTGCCTCGAACGACGATTTTGAGGCTACCTTCTCCCTGCGCGGAGCCGACTACAACCGTATCGGGGTCTATCTCGATGGCATCCTCCTCCACATGCCCTTCAATACCGTTCAGGGCGAACAATCCACCGGCAGCGCCGCCGCGTTCAACGGCGACATGGTGGCCGCCCTGGAATTGCACGAAGGGGCCTGGCCCGCGCGCTTCGCGGACCGCACCGCGGGCGTTCTCGACGTCCAGTCCCGCGATGGCAGCCGCACCCAGACTTCCTTCCGCGCGACGGTCTGCTTCTCCGGCATCGCTTTCCTGGCAGAGGGTCCGCTGGGGCGCGATCATCGCGGCTCGTGGATGGCCAGCGGGCGCAAGGGCTTCGTCCAATACCTGCTCAACCGCCTGGGCGTCGATTCCAGCATGGCCTTCGACGGGGAGGACGCGCAGGGCCGCCTGGCCTATGACCTGACCCCGCGAAATTCCCTAAGCCTCAATCTTCTGGATAGCTACTCCACGCTCGATCGCTCGAAGATCCGGTCGCGGCTGGGCGTCAACTCGCTTCTCCAAGCCCGCTACCACTTCTCGCTCACCAGCCTGAACTGGCGATACACTCCGGCGAAATCGCTGATGGTTTCGAGCCGCGCCGCCTGGATTCGCGAGAAGTACGACAACATCACTCCGGCCAGCCTGCCGCTCGAAGGCAACCACTACGGCGAGTGGGTTCTCGGTTCCTCGGCAACCTGGTTGTGGAATGAGCGCGCGCCGCTCGACGCGGGCTGGTCCGCGCGCCGCCTCCACGATTCCGGTTACTCAAACCAGTTCCTCTCCACCGCTCCGTTTGTGCGCCTGCTCGATACCTCCGATGGCGCGGCGCTGCGGCAGAACGGCTACGTCCAGCAGTCGTTCAATCTCGCCGGCGGCCGCCTCAACTTCACCGCGGGTCTGCGTTGGGACCGCCACTCGCTCAACCAAGTCACCGCCGTGCTGCCCACCGCTTCGCTGGGCGTGATCGCCACGCCCTCCACGCGCCTGAGCTTCGGCTGGGGCCAGTATGTGCAATACCCGGATCTGGTCTATCTGACATCGCCGCTCGGCGGCCGGGGCTTGCTGCCGGAACGCGCCACGCATGCCGTCGCCGCCGTGGAGCAGCGCTTCGGCGACCGCATCCGCTTGCGCCTTGAGTTCTACCAGCGCGAAGATCGCGACCTGCTCTACCGGCCGTTCTACGATCCCCGCATCTTGAACGGCAAGGTGCTCGGCCCCTCGGTCAATCAGCCCTTGCGCAATTCGATGCGCGGCTATGCGCGCGGCTTTGAACTCCTGGCCGAGCGGCGCAGCGCCAACCGCCTCACCGGCTGGGTGTCGTACGCCTTTGGCCGCACCCGCGAGCGCGACGGCGTCGAGCAAATCGTCTTCCCCGCGGATTACGACCAGAAGCACACCGTCAATATCTTCGCCGGCTACCGCGTGCGCCCCAGCGTGAATCTGAGCGTGAAGTGGACCTACGGGAGCGGCTTCCCATACCCCGGTTTCTTCCGCAAGCAGGGCACGGTCTACTATCTGGCCTCGGACCGCAACCAACTGCGCTTCAATTCCTACCAGCGCCTGGATTGGCGCATCAACAAATCGTGGACCAAAGGCCGCTATAAAGCGACGCTCTACGGCGAAGTCGTCAACCTCACCGACCGTTCCAACTACCGCTTCGGCAGCTTCAACAGTTACAACGCCAAGACCGGCCAGGCGAGTCTCAGCGTGGATAAGTTGTTCCCGATCTTGCCCTCCATCGGCCTGGTATTTGAAAGATGAAGCGCCCCGGTTCCGCGGGCCACTCGGTTTCCCGCCAGTGCTGGGCGCTGGCGTCGCTCGCGGTGATTACTCCAGCCGGTTTCTACTCCAAGTTCTACAGCGGTCCCGGAGCGTTTTGGGCCAATAATTCGTTCGCCGGTGCGCTCTACGTTGCGTTCTGGTGTCTGGCCGCGTTCCTGTTCTGGCCCCGGCGCAATCCGGCATGGATCGCGGCGATCGTGCTCACCGCAACTTGCGCGCTCGAGTTCCTTCAGCTCTGGCATCCGCCCGCGCTTCAGGCCGTGCGCGGTCATTTTCTTGGCGCCGCCATCCTCGGGACCACGTTCGTGTGGTCGGATTTCCCGTATTACTTCCTCGGAGCCGCGTTGGGGTGGCTGGTCATGCGGGCGATTTCCGCGCGCTGCGCGGTCTGACCGGCGCCGGCGCGCCGATCTGCTATGATCCGTGGTTTATCGCATGCGCGGTTTCCCCCATTCCGGACGGCGGCTCGCGGCCTTGCTCGCCCTTCTCTGCGCGGCTTCCGGCCTGCGTGTAGCCACCCTGCAGGAGTACCGCTCCAAGCTGGGCATGTACGTGTGGGGAAGCCTGCCTGCGGGCCTCGAAGCGGCGGTTGCGGATGCCAAAGCCCTGGGCGCAACCGGCGCCGCGCGCGTCGCGATCGGCCCGTCGTGGGACCCCTCGGGCAAGAAGGACGACTCGCCTCTCGACGTGAAGATCCGCCGTCCCGATTACCGCGCCTTTCTCGCCGCGTTTCCCGTGGTGATGCTCACCGCCTACGACAGCGCCTCCTCCGAGAAATACAAATGGGGCCGCCTCGACGCGAAGCAGCTCGCGGCCACCACCGCCGAGTTCCGCCGCTTCACTCTCGAACTGGCGAAGACCCCCGGCCGCAAGATCGTCTCCAACTGGGAGTTCGAAAACGATTGCCCGGCCGACAAGTGGCTCGCCTGCCAGGAGTATTACCAGGCGCGCCTCGATGGCGTTGAGGCAGGGCGGCGCGAAGCCAAAGCGCGCAAGCTGCCCGGGCAGGTCTTCACGGCTTTCGAGTTCACCATCGTGCCCGGTTTTGCGGGCCGCCCCTCTGGCCTCGTGGACGTGGCCACGAAACTCAAAGGCCTGGATTTCATCTCCTATAGCTGCTGGTGGTCCATCGGCTTCGATGCCGATGCCGCCAAGGTATACCGGGATTTCGCCTACGTAGTTCCCCTGCTGCTGAATTTCGACAAAGAGCACCAGTTGCCCGCGCGCCTCATCATCGGCGAGTTTGGCGAGTATTGGGATCAACATCCCACCGCCGAGCGCATGAAGGCGCTCGTGGACGCCAGCATCGAGGCAGGCGCGGAGTATCTGTTCAACTGGGTGCTCTACGATCAGCCCGGCAATAAAGATGAGTGGGGCCGCGACGCCTCGCACTTTGGCAAATACGATAGGGATCGCGCTCTCACCCCGCAGGGCCACTTGATCCGGAACTGGTTCGGCGCGCCTCCCCCGACCCCGGCCAGGCCGCGCGGGGACAATCGGAAGGGTGTGGCGGCTGTTGAGGCCGGGAGATAACCGTTCATGATGACTTGGCTGCTGCTCTTCGTGCCCGTGACCATCGGCCTGCGGTTTCTGGCTCCCAATTCGCACGCCCTGATATTCGTGGCCGCGTGTCTGGCCATTGTGCCGCTCGCCGGATGGCTGGGGCGGGGAACCGAGCATCTGGCCGCGAAATTGGGCGAAGGCATTGGGGGCCTGCTCGCCGCCACCCTGGGCAACGCCGCCGAATTGATCATCGCCCTGATGGCCCTTCAGCGCGGCTTGTATTCGGTGGTGAAGGCCTCCCTCACCGGCTCCATCATAGGCAATCTGCTGCTGGTGTTTGGCGTGGCGGCTCTCGCCGGCGGCGTCCGCAATAAGGAGCAGCGCTTCAACCCCACCGGCGCCCGGGCGCAGTCCACGTTCCTCACGCTGTCGGCTATCGCGATGATCGCTCCCGCGGCATTCCACTATCTTGCCGGTCCGGGGGCCAGCGTTCGCGAGGGCGCGTTGAGCCTTGAGATTTCCATCGTTCTTCTGCTGGCTTACGCCGCGCATCTCATCTTCTCCCTCGTCACGCACAAGCAGCTCTTTGCGGGCGGCGCGGTTGAGCCTGAGCCGGAAGCCAAAGACTGGGGCATGGGCCGGTCGCTCGCCACGCTCGGCGCCGCCACCGCGCTGATTGCGTGGATCAGCGAAATTCTCGTCGGCTCCGTGGAACAGGCCGCCGTCACGTTCGGGATGACCGAAGTCTTCGTGGGCGTAATCGTAGTGGCGGTCGTGGGCAATGCGGCGGAGCACAGCACGGCCGTAATGGCCGCCCTCAATAACCGCATGGAACTCGCGCTCGGCATCGCCATCGGCAGCAGCCTGCAAATCGCCCTCTTCGTCGCCCCCGTGCTGGTGTTGTGCAGCTATTTCATCGGGCCTTCGCCGATGGATCTGGTCTTCACTACGGCTGAAGTTCTGGCCGTGGTCGCGGCCGTGTTGATCACCGGCCAGATTGCTTCCGACGGGGAAACCAACTGGCTCGAAGGCGTTCAGCTCCTCGCCGTCTACGTAATTCTGGGCATGATGTTTTACTTTCTGCCCGAGGCAGCGCCCACTGCGGCGCGCTGAGTTGTATCCTTCATCTAAGTGAACTGGCACATCGTACTTGACCCGGCCGACCCGGAACTGGACCGCCTCGCGGAGCAATATCATCTGCATCCGCTGCACGTCGAAGACTGCCGGCACCGCCGTCAGAGCGCCAAGATCGAAGACGGAGAGGGCTACCTTTTCACCGTGCTCAAAGACGTCCGGCTCGGTGATGACGGAGAACTGGAAACCGAGGACCTCGATCTTTTCCTGGGCCCGGACTACCTGATCGCCGTCATCGAGCGCGACTGCCCCGAGATCCGCGAACTGATCGCCGAGGTTCAGAAGCAGAACGGCGCCGGCCGCCCCGACCAGGCCTATTACCGGATTCTCGACCGCGTGGTGGACGCCTACCTTCCCGTGCTCGATCACTTCGGCGAAAAGGCCGACGGCCTGGAAGACGAAGCCCTCGACAAACCGAGCCCGGAAACGCTGGCCACCATCTTCGAAGCCAAGCGCAACCTCATCCTCTTGCGGCGCGTTCTGGTGAACATGCGCGACGTGGCGGGCCGCCTGCAGCGTATGGAATCGCCCCTCATCGCGCGCGAGCTATGGCCCTTCCTGCGCGACGTCTACGACCACGTGACGCGCAACCTGGATACGGTTGACGTGTTGCGCGACCTGATGGCCGGCACCTTGGACGTATATCTTTCAAGCGTCGCTAACCGCACCAATCAGGTGATGAAGGTGCTGACGGTTCTAGGCACGGTGGCGCTCCCGGCCGTGGTGATCTCGGGCATCTACGGCATGAACGTGAAAGGCCTGCCCGGCGCCGAGTCGCCCTACGGCATAGCCGTAGTCTTCATCTTGATGTGCGCCTCCACAGTGGGCCTCATCTATCTGCTGAAACGCTTCCGCTGGTTCTGAGCAGCAACTAGCCCTTCTTTTTGTGGCGCACGATTTATCGTGCAGAGCCGGCATTCATGCCGGCTTTCCTGTTACCCACGTGCCAGTTCGTTCCAAACGAAAACCGCTCGCCGCCCCGCCAGCTTATTCCGTCCGCCGTCGCCACCTGCGGCGCGCGCCCAGTCCCAGAAGAGCAGCGGCCGTTCCCGTCAGCCAGATCGAACCAGGTTCCGGAGTCTCCGAAACAAAGATGTTGTCGAGTTCCGCTCCCAGGCGGGGCTCGCCGGGATATTGGAGGTCCACGACTAGGGAAACCCTGTCGATCATTGAGAGGTTCGAGCTGAGGCCGTAATGCGGAGTCTGGCCCGCAACACCGGAACCAAGATCGTAGGTCCCGTAGAAAAAGCCGGATAGCGGATCGAGGACGATTCCGAGGTGGGCGGCCCGGTCATAGCTGTCGCTCGCCAAATAACCCGCGCCAGTAAGGTTCCACATGGTGTTGCCGCCGGTTCCAAGACTGTACGAAGCGAAATACCATCCCAGGCTGGGATCTATCGCCCAACCGACGGCCACACCCGCGTGCCGAATGTCGCCCAGGTACACTCCGGTGTTGGTGGATGGCGGAGCGTCGCTAACGGCATACGCGTCGAAACTGAGAGCCGTAACCAGGGATGGAAAGAGCGCATGCGGGAGCGACTGAATCACGAAGTCGATTCCGCCGTAAGGCGTGTTTTGGTACCGGCCGTCCAATACCTGAGAGGCCAGGTGGGAACCGATCCGCACATACGCCCGGCCGTATCCCGTACCCTCGTCCACCCAGCCTCCCTGGCCGGCCAGCATTACGGGGGCTGAGTAGCTTTCGAAATTCTCGGAAAAGATTGTTGTCGTCCCGCTCAACGGCAGGGCAAGTGAAAACGCAGCAAGTAAGACAGATAGGCGCACTGGCAATAGCCTCCTTTTGGCGACCCTCTGCGATGTCCGGACCTTTTTCCGGGGTGATTATACATCCAGCTGTCCAAAACAGACCCGTTTATCTTGTGAAACGCGCTTGAGGACCGCTAGACCCGGTCACGTGGTAGCGCGTCTTCGCAAGTTGAGCATGACGAGTCAGTTACTCCAATTTCGCGCCCGGCCTGCGCCCCCCTGAAGAAAGCCGGAATGAATGCCGGCTCTGCACGATGAATCGTGCGCCACGTTCGGAAGCGGTAGTGGCGCAGGCCCTAGGCCTGCCGAGCCGCGACTCATCGCGGCTCTTGTGCTTCTAAAGCACGCCACATGAACGTATGGCCGCCCAGTGCGGGCGGGCGGGGAGGCGCGAATTTAGAAGTTGAGGGAACGAAGCCAATCGCGGGTTGAATGCTTTGTGATTCAAGGGGTTGCGGCGGCGGGGCGATGGCGCTGGCGTCGGATTCCTCGGGGGTTGGGGTGTGTATCAGCGTGGGTTCCGGGCGCTCCAGCTTTTCCAGGGCGCGGCGATAGGTGCGTTCGGCGGCGTCGATGCGGCGCTGGAGACGGATTTGGACGTCGCGGGTGCGCATGAAGGCCAGGCCAAGCGGGAATTTCTTATCCATATCCGAGGGACGGTGCATCTCAAACGCCCAGATCTGAGCCTCGACTTTGCGCAAACGGCGGATTTGCCATTCGGCGTTGACGAGGGAATCGACGAGGAAGCGCCGGTCGGGCGTGGACGGGCGGAAGCGCTCGTGATATTCAACGGTGAGCTCTTCGAGGGCGCGTGGGTCCTCGCCGGGGACGACCATGGATTCGGCGTCAATGCCGGTTTTCAGGGCATTTAAACGGGAGACCGCTTTGCCCTCTACGGAGCGCGGCCCAGTGGATTTCAGCGCGTTGCGCCGGTTAGCTTCGATTTGACGTAGGGTAGACATACCTTCTCGACCAAGAGGGTAGCAGGCGAGCGGGCGGAAGCCGGGGACTTGATTCAGGTAAGTGATGCAGTGAAAGTGGGTTACAGGTTAGGAACCGGCGGTGAACGAGGGACGGGGCTTGGCCTCGAACGCACCGGCCTGCGGCCGGTGGACATCAGCGAAGAAGAGGCGTTGAAGAAGCTGCTGGAATTGAATCTGGAACTGTCAAGGGATGCCGGAGCGAAGTAGCGTAAGGCGGCGCGAGTTCGCCGCCTTTCCAGGCGGCTGGACCCGCTGGAGAGCTGAAGAGCCTGCCCCACTCAAGGCGCGCACAATCGTTAGTCGGCTTGCCCACTACTTCGGCGGTCGAACCACGCCTCCGCGCGGGATTATACTGAATCGAACCGGGACGTCCGAAACGGGAATTCCGGGTTACAAGCAACTAGCTTGCTCTATCCGGCAAGCCAGCTATCGAAGTTAGAAGAGAGGGAACGAATTATGAAGTTAAAGATATGGGCAAGCGCTGCTTTTGCGGTCTGCCTGCTGTCTTCCTCCATGGCGGCCTTCCAGGCGCCCGCGGCCCAGGGACAAGCCAAGGCGGCAAGGCCGGCCCCGCTTACTAGCGAAGAGCTGGCCAAACAGCCGCAGACCCCGGGAGCTACCGGCGAACAATCGCGACACTACTATTTCGCCGAGGGCAAAGTGGAATCGCCCTATCACTTGTATGTGCCGAAGAGTTACGACGGCAAGACCAAGATGCCGCTGATCATCGGGCTGCACGGGGCCGGCGCACGGGAGACTTATTTCTTCCGGGACGCGTATCAGACCATTCCGCTGCTCGAAAAATACGGCTTCATTTTCGTTTCGCCCTACGGATTTAGCGATTTCGGCGCATACGGCGCCATGAACGTGCCGCGAGTGGCGGCGCCGGCGTACCCTGGCGTAGCGCCTAACACGGTTGGGGACAGGCGGCCTAAGTGGACGCCCGAAGAGGCTGCGAAAGTCAACGAACTGAGCGAGAAGGACGTGATGAACGTCATCGCCCTTGTGGAGAAGGAATATAACATCGATCTCTCCCGCGTCTATCTGATGGGGCACTCCATGGGCGGCCAGGGAACGTGGTATCTGGGCCAGAAGTACGCGGAAAAGTGGGCCGGCCTTGGGATGATGTCAGGCGGCTTCGGCTACGTGGACTATCCGGCGGCGCGCATCAAGGGGATTCCGCTGATCACCGGCGCGGGCTCCATGGATACCGCGCTTCACGGCGCCGAGGCGCAGGCCGGAATCGCCAAGCTGAAAGCCGCCGGGCTCAATCCCATCTATATCGAGATACCGGACGGCACGCATATGTCGGAGATACCGGCTCTATTCCCGCAAGTGATCGAGTTCTTCGCCACGCATCATCGTTGAAATGGGTTGGGCTTGAGCCTCTCTTGCCCGCGGCCTTAGGAACTGGTTGAGGGGGTTTGTTTTTCTCGGACACGGCAGGCGAAAC
>CAIYHG010000175.1 GCA_903925975.1 uncultured Acidobacteriia bacterium
GTCACCCGGCGACTCGACGATCGGCATGAACGTGGCCGGCGTGGAGCTGCGCGGGAACAAGCTGCGCGTCAACGCGTCGATCGACGTCAACGAGACGACCGCCTTCGTGCTGGCGGCGAAGCGCTCCGGCGGAAAGAGCGCGGTGGTTCTATGGGGCGGCGGCAGCCCTAAGAATTTCATGCTGCAAACCGAGCCGCAGATCCAGGAAGTGCTCCGCATCAAGGAATTCGGGCAGGACTATTTCTTCCAGATCACCGACGCGAGGCCCGATACCGGCGGTCTGAGCGGCGCGACGCCGAGCGAAGCCGTGAGTTGGGGCAAGGTGGATCCGGACCGCCTGCCGGATGCGGTGGTGTGCTACACCGACACCACGATCGCCATGCCGCTGCTGACGCACTATGCCCTTTCGCGGCGCAAGCCGCGTAAGCTGCGGAGGCTTTACGACCAGCGCGGCGCCATGATGAAGGCCCTGGCGAAAGAGTATTTCGCCCACAACAAAGTGAAGATGCTCGACGGCTCCAAGCCCGACCTCGGCTAACGATGAACGGCCGGCTGTTACAGACTCTCGCGCGGGAGCACGGAACGCCTCTGGTCATCATTGACCACGAGGTGATCCGGCGGAACTACGCCACGTTCAAACGCCGCCTGCCGAAGGTGCAGGCGTATTTCGCCGTCAAAGCCAATCCCGCGGCAGAGATCATACGCACGCTGTATGATGCCGGCGCCAGTTTCGACGTGGCATCGTTCCCGGAATTCCTGGCGGTCTACGAGAATATCAAGCGCCTGCCCGCGAAACAGCGGCAGGATTTCATCTGGGACAAGATCATCTACGCCAACCCGATCAAGCCCAAAGAGACATTGCAGGCGCTCGATGAATACAAGCCGCTGATCACCTACGACAACATCGACGAACTGCGCAAGATCAAGCGCTACGCGCCGCACGCGGGGCTGGTGCTTCGCCTGCGGGTGCCGAATACGGGTTCGATGGTGGAGCTATCGTCGAAGTTCGGGTGCGACGCCTCGGAGGCAGTGGACCTGATTCTCGAAGGGTTCAAGGCCGGGCTCGTGGTGGAAGGGTTGAGCTTCCACGTGGGAAGCCAGTGCACGAATTTCGAGAACTTCGTGCATGCCCTGAATATTGCCGCGGCGGTGATGGAAGAGGCCCGTTCGCGCGGACGGGAAATCAAGATCCTCGATATCGGCGGCGGCTTCCCGGTCCCTTACGATAGCCACGTGAAGCCGTTCAGCCTGCTAGCCAAGAAGATCGCCGCGGAGATTGACCGGCTGTTTGCGCCGGACATCGAGATTCTCGCCGAGCCGGGCCGCTTCCTGGTGGCCACAGCTGCGACAGCGGTGGCGCGGGTGATCGGCAAGACATTCCGCGACGGCCGCACCTGCTACTACGTGGACGACAGCGTGTATCACACGTTCTCGGGCATTGTGTTCGACCACTGCCAGTACCGCATCCACACGTTCAAGAAAGGCGAGCCCGAGATCTGCACCGTATTCGGGCAAACCTGCGACGGCATGGACGTGATTGCCCAGGCGGAACAACTGCCTCCGCTCGATATCGAAGACCTGGTGTACTCGAAAGACATCGGGGCTTACAGCAGCGCCTCCTCCACGTGGTTCAACGGCTTCGCGCCGGCGAAGATCGTACACGTGAACCGGTAGCGGGGATTGCCGCCGGCTATTCTCAGTCACGAATCCGTCTGCGTTAATCAACTGGAGGAGGCGTTTCCGCCTCCTCCAGCGACCTTATGGCCTTCGGCTTTCGAGCTCGCTTACTTCCCCAGGTGCTTGTCAAAAAAGGCTGCCGCGAGCTTGTAGCCTTCCTGCGCTTCGGGGAAATCGGGGTTGGTCATGAAACCGTGATAGAGCCCGTCGAACACCAACACCTGGCTATCGATGCCCAGCTTGAGCAGCTTGCGATAGCTGTATAGAGACTGGCTCATAGCGGCATCGCGCGTCGCCGTGAAGAAGATCGTGGGCGGCCATTTCGCCAGAAGCTTTTCGTCCACGGTCGCATTCACGATGAACTGGTTCTCATCCACGCCGTCGAAATAGGAGGGCTCACCGGCCACGGGACCGCCGGCCGGAGCGGATGCCTGCCCCTGCGCCACTTGCACGCTCGTCACGGTCAGCGAACTGTAGAACGCGGAATCGCCCGCCTGCACCGAACCCACGCCGGCGCAATAAACTCCCAAAACGCCCGGAACCGGCTTGCCGGCTTTGATCAGCATCGCGGTGGTCTGCGATATGAGACGGCCTCCGGCGGAGCAGCCCACCATGCCGATATTCGCTGGCTTATACGTCTTCGTGTAATAATTCCAGACCTTCAACAGGTCTTCGCTCGCCGCCGGGAAACGATACTCGGGCCCCTGGCGGTAAAGGATGGTCACCACCTTAACGCCCAGCGTAGCCGCCACCGGGATCGAGATCAGCAATCCGTTGCCGCGCACGCCCGTGCGGAACCCGCCGCCCGGGCCGTTCAGAAACAGCCGGTTCTTGTTCTTCTCCGGCACGCCGCCCTTCGGGGTAACGATCGCGGCCGGGATGCCGTCGATCGTGGTTTCTTCCACGTCTACCGGGAAGATCGCTTTCATGTGATCTACGTTCGGCTTCAGGTTCTCGTTGTACACGCGCCGCAACTCCGCCATGTCCTTGATGTTGCCCGGCGTGGGCACCGGCGCGCCCGGGCCTTCGCTCGGCTTGGTCCGCATCAGGACCTTCTTGCCCGCCTCGCTCATGATACTGGGCAGCGGCACCACCGCGTTCTTCACGAGTACGCTGCCATCGGCGTTGATGGTGATCTGCGGCGCAGCCGCCTGCGACCAGATAGCCGTGCTCAGAAGCGCGCAAAGGCCAACTAACACGGCGGCATAGATATAGCTCTTTCTCATGTTCACTCCGTTAGGAAGGATGCGGTGTGGCGCGGAACCGGCTGCACGCTCGCAACCAGGCAGCGCGCATGGCATCCTGAACGCAAAACGCGGGTGATGGCGAGCCATCACCCGCGCGACTGCTGTTACTTGCCCAGGTGCTTGTCGTAGAACTTCGCCGCGATTTTATAACCGTCCTGAGCTTCGGGGAAGTCAGGGTTGGTCATGAAGCCGTGATAGAGTCCGTCGAAAAGCATCAATTCTGAATCCACGCCCACCTTCAGTAGTTTCCAGTGGCTGTACGCGGAGCCGCTCATCGCAAAATCGCGCGTGGCGGTGAAGAAGATGGTCGGCGGGAACTTGGCGAGCAGCGTTTCGTCCAGAGTGGGATTCACGATGAACTGCTTCGTGTCCACGCCGGTCAGATAGCCACGTTCCGGCGTTGCCGGAGCCGCGGCCGGCGCCGGAGTTGCAGTGCCCTGGGCGGCAGCGGATGGTATATTCGTGATCGAAAGCGCACTGAAGAACTGGGAATCGCCCGAGCCGGTGGAACCCAGTCCGGAGCAGTAAACGCCCAGAACGCCCGGCGTCGGCTTCCCTGCCTTGATCAAAATAGCCGTAGTCTGCGAAACCAGCGACCCGCCTGCGGAACAGCCCACCATGCCGATATTCGCCGGCTTATAAGTCTTCGTATAGTAGTTCCAAACCTTCAGCAGATCTTCGCTGGCGGCGGGGAACGTATATTCCGGAGCCTGCCGGTAGAGAATGCTCACCACCTTTACGCCCAGCGTCGCCGCCACCGGAATGCTGATCAGCAAGCCGTTACCACGCACGCCCGTGCGGAACCCGCCGCCCGGACCGTTCAGGAAGAGGCGGTTCTTGTTCTTCTCGGGCACCCCGCCCTTGGGAGTAATGATAGCCGCCGAGATTCCGTCGATCATCGTCTCTTCGATATCGACCGGGAACACCTGCTTCATGTGGTCCACATTCGGCTTCAGATTCTCGTTGTAGACGCGGCGCAGTTCAGCCATGTCCTTAATTTCGTCCGGCGTCGGCACGGGAGCCCCAGGGCCCTCAGTCGCCCTGGTTCGCATCAGGACCTTCCGGCTTCCTTCGCTCATCAGCGCCGGCAGCGGAACGGCCGCGTCCTGAACCAGAACCGAGCCATCGGGATTGATTTTGATGGAGCGCTGAGGGGCGGCGCCCTGCGACCAGACCACCGTAGCAAGCGCGGCGCAGACGCAAAGAATCAAGACTGAGTAGATACAATACCTTCTCATCGTTACCTCCAATTGAATTTGTGCACGGTAAAGAGCAAGACTACTTGTTCCGTCTCCTTACGCGGAATCCGGGCGCACTTCGCGCCCACTGCCGCACTCCAGCGCTGAGACTCTCAACGCCGATGATGCCACGGCGCAATCCGGATTACATCGCACTTTCAGGGGATATCGGCTGCGGCGGCACGCTTGGGGAGGCTGGGCGGAGCCGGGCCAGCCTCGCAAAAGCCGTTCATTCTAAATGAAATTTCTTACGTTGCTAACTCGGGCTGCCCCGGCACTCCGGGGAGACCGCTTGCTAGGCGCGCGCGGCTCGGACGGGAGCCGCGCGCGCTGGCAAGCACTACTTCGCCGCCAGGGTGGCCGCGAGGTCTTCCTGCGGGTTCCCAATCGGCATGATGTTGTAGGTCTTCACCAACAAATCCAACGTCGCCGGTCCGATAAATGCCGGCAGCGTGGGGCCGATGCGGATGTTCTTGATTCCCAGGTTCAGCAGCGTCAGTAGAATGGCCACCGCCTTTTGCTCATACCAGGAGAGGATCATCGAAAGCGGCAGATCGTTCACGCCGCAGCCGAACGCGCCGGCCAGCGCCACGGCGACTTGTATCGCCGAGTAGGCGTCATTGCACTGCCCGAGATCGAGCAGGCGCGGCAGGCCGCCGATCGTTCCGAACTCGATCTTGTTGAAGCGGAACTTGCCGCAGGCCAGGGTCAGAATGACGCAATCGTCGGGCACGGACTGGGCGAACTCCGTATAGTAGTTCCTGCCCGGACGCGCACCGTCGCAACCGCCAATGAGATAGAAATGCTTGATGGCGCCGCTCTTCACCGCGGCGATCACCTGATCGGCGGCCCCCAGGATGGCGTTTCGCGCGAAGCCAACCGTGATCCGGCGGTCTTCGCCATCGGCCGCGAAACCGGGCGCGGCCAGCGCCGCTTCAATCACGGGCGTGAAGTCGCGGCCGGTGATGTGCTGCACGCCGGGCCATTGAACGGGTCCGCAAGTGAAGATCCGGCTCTTATACGAATTGCGCGGTTCCTGAATGCAGTTCGAGGTCATCAGGATGGCCCCGGGGAAATCGTCGAACTCGGAGCCCTGCAGCATCCACGCGCCGCCGTAATTGCCGGCCAGATGGGGATAAGCCCGCAGCTTCGGGTAGCCGTGAGCGGGAAGCATCTCGCCGTGGGTGTAGACGTTGATGCCCTTCCCCGCGGTCTGTTCGAGCAATGCCTGAAGATCCGCCAGGTCGTGCCCGGATACCACAATCGCCTTGCCGGCCAGCGGCTCCACTCGCACCTGGGCAGGCTCCGGATGGCCGAGGACGCCGGTGTTGGCGCCGTCGAGCATCTCCATCACGCGATAGTTCAGCTCGCCGGTCTTCATGGCGTTAGCCAGAAGCGCGTCAACTGTGGGATTTGGTTCGGCCAGGAAGTCCAGAATTTCGAACAAACCGGCGTAGATGTCTTCGCGCTCCGCGCCCAATTGGCGCGCGTGCTCGGCATAGGCGGCGACGCCCTTTAGCCCGTAGAGAATGAGTTCCTGCACGCCGGCGGCTTCCCCGCCCAACTGCACGAAACGGGTGGGAGTGGCGATCTCGGCAGCCTGCGCCATGAGGCCGTCCAAACTGGTTGCGGGCTCGAACGCTGCCGGTCCGCCAAGAGTTTCGGGCATAACTCCGGCCGCGCCGGCAGCCTGTTCGTACAATTCCTTCGCGCGCCGGCGAAGTGCCGCGCCGCGCTGGATCAGGCGCTGCAAGTCCTCGGCGTCAAAGTTGACGTTGGTGCCCGAGGCGAATAGGGCCGTCAGCGCAAACTCGTTCAGTTCGGCGTCGGAAACACCCAGCGCCCGCGCGCGGCGGGCGTACATGGCCACGCCTTTAAGAGCAAAAATGAGGACATCTTGAAGGTCCGAAGCAACGGGTTCTTTCCCGCACACGCCTTTATCGACGCATCCGGTCCCGCGATAGGTCTGCTCGCACTGGTAACAAAACATTCGTGTCTTAATCTCCGAAATTTGGTCAAAGTGAACTAGCAAACTCAGGTTAACGGCCCGCGAATGCGGGCGGTGTGACTTGAGTCACCGAACGCCCGAAATTCCCGGATCCAAGAACGGCGGAACGAAGCCCGCACACCGCATCGAGGAGGGCCGGACTAGGGGGGTGCGGCGCCGGCTGGGGGATTGGCCGCCCCAGCACAGGCCCCACAAACGGTGCGGCGCTCCTGCCCACCTTGCGCGATACTATGACTGGAGCGTCCATGACCTACTATCAAGAGCACCAGTCTGAGTTCCTCGAAAGCCTGAAGGCTTTTCTCCGCATCCCCAGCATCAGCGCACTCACCGAGCACAAGCCGGATATCCGCCGCGCGGCCGAATTTGCGAAAGCGCAACTGCTCGGCGCAGGCATGACCTCGGCGGAATTGATCGAAGGCGAGGGCAACCCCCTGGTCTACGGCGAATGGCTGGGCGCGCCCGGAAAACCGACGGTCCTTTTCTACGGGCACTACGACGTGCAGCCGCCCGACCCGCTCGACGAGTGGAAGTCGGCGCCGTTTGAGCCCGAGATCCGCGGCGAGGACATCTTTGCCCGCGGGGCGTGCGACGACAAGGGCCAGGTCATGATTCAGATCAAGGCCGTTGAGGGGCTGATGCGCGGCACGGGCAAGCTGCCCGTGAACGTGAAGTTCCTGCTCGAAGGCGAAGAGGAAACCGGCGGCGAGCACATCGAAGCCTACGTGAAGAGCAAGCCGCCACGGCTGAAGGCGGATGCGGCCATCGTCTGCGATACCGAGATGTTCGCGCCCAATCTGCCGACGATCTGCATCGGCCTGCGCGGGTTGGTTTATTACGAAATCGCGGTGGAAGGGGCGAATCACGACCTACATTCCGGGGTCTATGGCGGAGCCGCGCCGAACCCGGTGATGGCCATCGCCGAGATTTTGTGCGCGCTGAAGGATCGAAATGGCCACATCCAGATTCCGGGCTTTTACGACCGTGTAGTACCGCCGGCCCCGAAGGAACGCGACGCCTGGGCGCGGCTGCCCTTCGACGAAAAGGAATACACCGAGAAGGAAATGGGCGCACGGGAACTGGTGGGCGAACCGAATGTGCCTCTCTTTGAGCGCGTTTGGGCGCGGCCGACTGTTGAGGTGCATGGCATTAAGGGCGGCTTCGTGGGCGAGGGCGCCAAGACCGTGATTCCCGCCCGCGCGCTAGCCAAGGTTTCGACGCGCCTGGTGGGCGACCAGCGCGTGGACGAAGCCATCGAGCAGTTCACCGCGGCCGTTAAGGCGGCGTGCCCCAAGGGCGTTACGGTTGAAGTCCGGATGCTAAGCGCCGGGGCGCCTTCTTTGACGAATCCCGATAACGCGTTCATTCAGGCCGCTGCCGACGCGATGAAAGAGGTTTTCGACAAGGAAACCGTCTACATCCGTTCCGGCGGGTCGATTCCGATTGTGGGCGTGTTTGACAGGTATCTCGGCATACCGAGCGTGCTGATGGGTTTCGGCCTGCCGGACGACAACCTGCACGCTCCCAACGAGAAGTTCCACCTACCGAACTTCTACCGCGGGATTGAAGCGGTGGGGAAGTATCTGGAACTGCTGGGGCGGTAGCTTCGGGGCCGCAAGGCCCCGCTTTCTTCACCAGCCTTTCATCCCAGCGCTTGGTCTGAGACTCCGCCAGTAGTAACTCGCTTCGGAGTGGATAGTGCTTTGCCCTGTATCCCTTGGTGTATTGCTACGATCTGCTCGATGTGCCCAAGACATGCGTCTGTGAAGAACTCTCTGGAGCGATTGATCCGGTATGGATCCAAGAGCTTGTGCAATGCTTGTTCGAGTTCGTAATAGTTCCTCGTTTCGAACTCCTTCAGTATCCGAAAGCGGAATGGAACGCCAGTGGTGTAAAGCTGATCAATTCGGGCAGCGACACTCCCAGTAGTGACGCCTATCTTTATGATCTCTTTGCCGTCTTTCGTGTACAGATTCGTGCCAAGGACGTACATGGTACCAACCCCGGCTTCAAGCCTGTCGAGATTCTCAGTGTCGATCTCATTCTCGACGGCACTGTCCTCGACAATCGAGCCAGAGACAGCGGTCAACTTAAACGGCTTCTGTGACTTATCTACAGAGATGTTGGCGGCGGATTGTGCGGCCACATAGATCTGTGCGAGCAGGGCATGGTCGATGTCCTTGTAGTGACCCTTCTCCACATTGCGAAGATGAGACTCCGTGCCGTAATACTCGGGATGGTCTGTCTTGATCGTATCCCGCAACTGCTGCGGAGTCAGACCCTCTGGATGGCTCCGGAGAATCTGTCGAAGGAGTTCAAAGAAGCTCACGCGCCTACTCCATCTTACGCCGCATTCGGCTTCAGTTCCTCGCGGATGATGCGGCGTAGCGTGTCTTCAAAGCGCGGGGCTCTGCCGTCCAGGTATTCCCGCAACGCTGCATTGATGAGCGTTTGATACCCGGTTGAGCCGCCGGATTCTTCCGCCATTCGAAAGAAACGGTCCATAATATCCTGGTCGAGCCGAATGGTGATTCGCGTCTTCCCCTCGGGTTCGGGTTCCGGTGGAAGGACCCGACCCCGTTTCCCCTTGCTGAAATCGTAGCGGTCTTTCATAACTCTGCCTCGTACTGCTCACGTTCGCGGGCTTCGGCCAGGCGGGCCGAAATGATGCGTATATTGGCGCCGCGCCAAGCGTAGGCAACTACCAGTAGGCGTCCCGCAGCACCAATACCAAGCGTCACAAAACGCCGCTCATTCGGGTCGGATTCCTCATCCGTATTCGTAATCGCGTATGGATCATCGAAGACCGGAATCGCCTCTGGTATTCTTACGCCGTGCTTGCGGAAGTTGGCCCCGGCTTTAGCCGCCTCGTCCCATTCGAAGCCCACGTCTCAAGTGTACATACAATAAGTACATACGTCAATCAACTCGGGGAAGCGACACCGGCGTCCAAGAGTGGGCGCGCCACGTTATGGGGCTGCGGTGACGCGGAATGCGGCGTGGTACGAAACGAAGCCAATCGCGTTCCGCCCGGTCAGGCTAAGGCATTGGAAATACTCGGGGGGAACGCCTAGCAGAATGAGCGCGGGGTCGGGAACGAACCCATGTATGAGAGCGCTGCCCCTGTCAAGCAAATCTTTTTCGTTCGTTTTCATGATTTCGGCTACACTACTCCCGACCGGAGCGGAGGATAGGGCTCTGCTGGGAAGCAA
>CAIYHG010000176.1 GCA_903925975.1 uncultured Acidobacteriia bacterium
CCAGGATAACGGACAGTTTGCGCTTCGATGACCAGCGCCCGGCGCCGCCGGCGGCCAACGATTCTGGAGCCTGCTCAGTCGCCCTCCGGGCTCCCTCCGCGGCCCCAGAATCGTGTTTCCTCGTTGTGGACATAGGGTCTCTCTTTCATGAGTTTCCCCCAATCCACTGTCCATTTAAATTCCAGACCGGCCCACGCGAGCAACGCTAACTCGTCGGTAAGCAGAAACGTCCGAAATGGGGAGGCTGCAAGCGTCAGCGTGCCGGCCCATATCAGCAAGATCCCCCAGGGCAGCGCCAGACGCGATGTTTTGTGTGAAATGAAATGAAAGCGCATCCGGTTGGCGCGGGTCAATACCTGAGGCGCCCGGACGTGAACTTGCCAAAGCCCTGCCAGTGTTCTTACCTTCCGGCGAAACTCGCCTCCCTCGATGTTGGGGTAATCGAACGCCAGGGCCTTCGGCTCGACAATCACTCGATAACCGGCGAGCAGCGCATTCAAAGGGATAATAGCGTCATCGACCAGAGTATCTGCGGGGATTGGCTTAGCCAAGCTGCGGCGGAGAGCATAGATCCAGCCCGTTGTGTTGCAGGCCGAGTCTATCTCGGAATGCCGCCGCCGCGCCCACAACTCATATCGCCAGTACACTTCCATATCCGCCTGCTCACCGGTGCGGGTGGGGTTCAGAAACCGCGGCTCCCCCGTCACCGCGCCGATGGTTGGGTCGGCGAAGCTGGCAACGATATGCGAAAGCGAGTCGAGGTCGATCAATTGCCGGACGTCGGTAAAGAAGAGAATCTCGCTGGAGCTGTGCGCCAGCCCGAGATTGAGCGCCGCTGGTTTGCCGCCCCGGGGGGCTCGCAGCAGGCGTACGCCGCGCCCCGCGAACGACTCCACAATGGCCTCGGTGCCGTCGGTAGACCCGTCCGACACCACCACAATCTCCACCAGATTGTGGGGGTAGCGCAGTGAAAGCAAATTCTCCAGCTTGTTTCGGATGAACTGCTCGCCGTTGTGTACCGCCAGCAGGACAGTCACCGATGGCTGGAAGCTTAGGTCTTTTCGGACTGCCGGAGCCGAGCGCCGGAAACCGTAGGCCAATAGCAGCGGATAGCCAATCAGGGCATAGAAGACGATTACGGTTCCGACCGTTAGTAAGAAGACAGCCATAGGTACGCGGGCGGACCGGTCCGCCAAACTGGAAGATCCGGCCCGATACTAGATTGTAGAAGATGCCGTCTCCCCCCGCCTGCCCGTTCCAGAAGATAGGAAGTCGAGCCGCGGGTCTCGGTGCTTCTCAAAACCGCGCAGCCGAATGAATTCAAAGGAAATACGCCGCTTGAAAAATGTTCGCTATGCTACAATCCCTCCAGTAGCGCGGCACGCAACTCCGGGCCCGGCAAGGGTCTTCAATGCAGTCGAGAGGGAGGTGGCGATTTGACAGGCAGTCTCCTCAATACGACATTTCGTTTGGATGTTTTGCCGCCATCCGGAGCGGTTTTCGATGCACATGTAGAGGAAGTCCTCGAAGACAGCATCGTAGTGGCGTGCATGCAAGGGTTGCGGGTGGGGATGGTAGTGCGGCTACAGGACTCCAGCCGGGTGATGTTGGGCGAGGTAATCAAGGTAGAAAATACTCAAGAGGGTCTACACGCAGAGTTGGTGATTCAGCACGTGCTGCTGCGAGAAGACATCGAGCGAATACGTTCGAAATTTAAGGTCCCGGACCTGCCTCGGGAGCATGCCGGCGCAGCCGGGGCGTAACCGATTGCGGCGGACCGGACCGGCACCTTTATGGCTACTCTGATATGGCTGGGGTTGGGATCCTTCTTCTTTTCCCTGATTCTCACTCCCATCATTCGGGACATCTTCCGCATTTATGATATCGTCGATCGCCCCGATTCCGGCCGAAAGACACACGCCTATCCCATCCCGCGCGTGGGCGGAATCGCGATAGCCGCTTCTTATCTGCTCGCCTCCTTCTTTTTGCCGACGATGCCTTCG